>QNUZ01000079.1 GCA_004347865.1 Archaeoglobi archaeon
CTCGAAGAACTTGTAGGAGGTCAGACGATCTACACCCTTGTTCTTGAAACTGACGGAGTGGATCCAAGGGTCTTGGAGAAATCGAGGGATTTGGCAGATTACATTTTGAGTAAGGAGGAGCTTATTTACAAATACGATGCGGTAAACCCGTTGGTTGAAACCTATGGCGGTCTTGAAAAAGTGCCGGAAGCCCAGCTGAGTCGCTATGTTTCAGGCAGCACGCTTGCGATTAATTTCTACTCCACTGCAGACAGTCAGGAGGAGTACAAAAGTACCCTGAATTCGCTCTACAAGGACATTGAATTCTACGGATGGGATGGGGAGTACTATGTAACGGGCCAGCCGGTGGTATATTCCGAACTCGGAAGCATTATGATCGACAGCCAGACAACGATGACCTTGGTTGCCTATGTTGGGATTCTTGCGGTTTTGCTCCTAATCTACAGATCTTTGAGAAAGGCCATAGTGCCGCTGCTTGCGATAACTTCGGTTATAGGCATCATGAACCTTGTAATGTTCATTTCAGGAGTGAAGCAAACCATGGTGTCGATAGCCCTGAACTCCATAGTCCTTGGTTTGGGTATAGACTACTCGATCATGATCACTGAGCGGTATTTGGAGGAAAGGCAAAGCGTTTCTCCCGCGCAGGCAGTAAGAAGGGCAATCGAGTACACGGGAAAGGCGACCACGACTTCTGCATTGGCTACGATGGGCGGTTTCGGGGCGTTGATGCTATCCACATTCCCTGTTATGAGGGATTTCGGTTTCTTGGCCTTGGTTTCAATTTCTTTGAGCCTTTTAGCTGCTTTCACTGTAGTTCCAGCTTTCCTTATGCTCACGGAGAGACTTGGAGAAAGATTAAAAAAATCTAGTTGACTTCTCGGAATTTTTTTACTCTCTTTGCGGCTAAAGCCGGGAGATTTCTGCTTCCAAGGCGTTCATCGGTCGACCGCCCTTTCTTGTCAATTTCATCTGAGTTCCTCCCGCCCTTCGGGGCAGGGCTTTCAGTTGAAAAAGAAATTTTGAGTTTCATTTTTTCCCGAAATGCTTTTCGAAAACGCTGAGGATATCCTCAGGCTTTTCAAGAATGAAGACCCCGTCCATCTTCGAAAGCCTTTCGACGTGCTCGACGTCCTCCCTACGAACCCTGATCTTAAGCTTTTTTCCATCGGGCAACTCTGTTTCAACTATTCCCTCTTTGTAATCTGATGGCATGATGTAAACGGGAACAAATGCTTTTAGAGCCATTATTGCGGAATTCGTTAGCAGGGTATCCGCTATTCCAAGCGAGATCTTTGCACACGTGTTCGAGGTTGCGGGTGCTATTAAAAGAAAATCGAATTTTCCGCTCTGCAGCATTCCTGCGAGAAAAGGGACGTTTGAATTAACCTCGACCCAAACCTTAAAGTTTTCCTTTAAATCCTCCATCAGCTTGTAGTAGAGAACAACCTGCTGTCCCGCTTTGGAAAGGTATACCCTTATCTCGACCTCTGGGTATAGCTCCTTTATCTTTTTCATGACCGCAACTGTCTCCCTTAACCTGTCACCGCTTCCTGTTATCCCCCATGCGACCCTCATAATGTCTCAAAACCTCAGCAAATCTTTTTACGGTCTTTCTCAAACTCCTGAATCCTTCCTCGTCCTCCATAACACCTTCCAGCGAATCTTTGCTCCAGAAAGTTGCTCCGAGGTTTGCCCCAAATGAGCCTCCGCTGACCGGGATTACGCCGTTGAGAACGTAGAAGGTGATTATCTGCTGAATTGCAAGCTCCTGACCGCCAATTCTGTCCCCACCGACTGCTATCGCCATTCCCACTTTTCCGCGGAAGAAGTCAAAATCCTTGGCAACCAATGCCCTGCATCGATCCATTACTGCCTTCGTCTGCGCGCTAACTCCGCCGTTGTAAACGGGAGTCGCTATGATCAGTCCTTTTGCCCTTTCGAGCATTGAATAAAGCTCCAGCATGTCGTCCTTGAGTTTGCACTCCTTGTGCTTTAGGCAGTAGTCGCAGTGCTGGCAGAAGCCTATATTTTTTCCTCTGACGCTGAACAACTCTGTCTCAAAACCCATTTCGGAAAGCATTTCGAGAGCCTTGCTTAAAACGTATTCTGTCGCTTTTTTTCTCGGACTGCCGCAGATTCCCAGGATCATTTTGACAGCTCAGCCCCCAGCTCGTATGCTCTTTGAAGTTCTTCCTTCGTCGGCCTGAACTTGACAGCGAACTGCTGGGTCTCAAAGCCCAGTTCTTCGAGTGCCTTTGCTATCTCCTTAACTGCAACACCGTTCCAGCCGTAGGAACCAAAGGCCAGAGCCTTCTTGTTCTTTGGCTTCAGACTTTTGAGATAGCTCAGAAATCCCGCAACAGGTGGAAAGACGGAATTGTGGATCGTTGGCGCTCCAACAGCCACAGCTTTTGCGTCGAGAATTTCGGTAACGATTTCGGTCCAGGAATCCTTTCGCACATGGAAAAGCCTCACCTTCGCATTCTTCGAGGCACCTTCAGCGATCGCCCTAGCAAGTTTTTCCGTTGAACCCCACATCGTATCGTAAACCACGACGACCTTGTTCTCCGCCTTGAATTCAGCCCATCTTGCATAGCTTTCGACAATGACTTTCGGATTTCTCCATGCAACTCCGTGGCTTGGGGCTATAAGCCTCACTTCAACGCCCTTCAGTTCTTCAAGCTTCTTCTTTATTAGCGTGGCCAAGGGCATCAGGATGTTCGCATAGTAAAGCTTGGCCCATTTCAAAGCCTCTTCCACGCCGAGATCTTCTGCGAATCTCTCCTCGCTCGCAACGTGCTGCCCAAATGCGTCGTTGGAGAACAGGATCTTGTCCTCGACCACGTAGGTCGCGATACTGTCAGGCCAGTGGAGCATGGTCATGTCAAGGAACATCAGCGTCCTCTTTCCGATCTTGAGCGTGTCTCCATTTTTCACAACCATGAAATTCCAGTCTTTGCATTCAAAAAACTTGCAAAGCCCCTCTTTTCCTTTTTGAGAACATATCACGGTTGCGTTTTTCGCAACCCTCAAAAGATCAGCAAGACCGCTTGCGTGATCCGGTTCGATGTGATTCACGACGATATATTCAATTTCCTTTGGATCCACAAGCTTTGAACTTCTCTCAAGCTGTTCTGAAACGAACTTGTGCTTTACAGCGTCTATTAAAACCTTTTTCTCATCTAAGATCAGGTAGGAGTTGTAAGTGAGTCCCCGCAATGTTTGGAAGTTGTGGAAATCCCTTTCTTCCCAGTCAATGGCTCCTACCCAGAAAATACCTTCTGAAATTTCTTTCGGGTTCATGTTCCAAATTTGATTGAGAAAAATTAAAAATTTTTCTGGGTTTGTATTTTTTGGTGGAAGGCGGGGATGAGCAAGAAGGTTTTGTTTGTCTGCATCCGAAACACTGCGAGGAGCGTGATGGCTGAGGCTATATTCAACAGTTTTGCAAAGAGCTGGACTGCTGAGAGTGCCGGAATCGAGAAGGCTGAGAAGATAGACGAAAAGGTTAAAAAAATTTTGGAAAGGAGAGGATTGAAAGCAAAGAATAGACCGAGACTATTGAAGGAAGTCGATCTCAATGATTACGAATTGGTCGTCACGGTTTGCGAAGAGAGTTCCTGCGTCGTCATTCCTCACGGCAGGGTTCTGAGATGGTACATTGAGGATCCTGTTGGAAAGTCTGAGGATGTTTATGAGAAAGTCTTTGAGGAAATAGAAAAAAGGGTTCGTAGGCTGGTTTTGGAGTTGGATGGGAGTTGAGAACGAAAAATCATAGGGAGAGAGGGTTGGGGAAGCATGCAATATCAGCCAGAAAAAGGCAAAAAATATATGCAAAACATCAATCGCTGAACATGGAAAAGGAGTACAGGGCCTTGGAGGTGGAGGAGAAGTGGCTTAAAAACTGGGACGAAAGAATGTATTACTTCGACTGGAATTCGAAGAAGCCGCACTACATAATCGACACTCCACCCCCCTATCCGACCGGTTCTTTTCACATAGGTCACGCTCTTAACTGGTGTATAATCGACTTTATTGCCCGCTATAAGAGAATGAACGGCTTTGAGGTCATGTTTCCTCAGGGATGGGACTGCCACGGACTGCCAACCGAAGTAAAGGTTGAAGAGAAATACGGGATTAAGAAAAATGAGGTCGAAAGGGAAAAGTTTAGGGAGCTCTGCATACGGTTTACTGAGGAAAACATCGAGAAAATGCGCGCCACCGCGAAAAGGCTCGGTTTCAGCATAGACTGGAGCAAGGAATACATAACGATGTATCCAGAGTACTTCACAAAAACTCAGATTTCCTTCGTGAGAATGTTCAGGAATGGGCAGATATATCGGGGCTATCATCCTGTGATCATCTGCCCCAGATGTGAGACAACAATAGCGCTGGCCGAGATCGAATACAGGAAGGGAAAGACGAAGCTGAATTATATAAAATTCTCTGACGATGTTGTCATAGCAACCACTCGTCCTGAATTGATTCCTGCATGCGTGGCTTTAGCTGTGAACCCTGCTGACAGGAGATATCAGCATTTGGTCGGAAGATCTGTCAGGGTTCCTGTTGGAGGACACGAAGTTAGGATCATAGCAGATGAAGCCGTAGACCCCAATTTCGGTACGGGAATAGTGATGGTGTGCACCTTTGGCGACCGTCAGGATGTAAGGTGGTGGAAGAAGCACAATCTCGAGCTTAGGAACATAATAAACCGCAACGGAACTCTCAACGAGCTTGCAGGTAAGTACAGCGGTTTGAAGCTTTCTGAGGCGAGGAACAGGATACTTGAGGATTTGAAGGCTGAGGGAAGAGTTTTGAAGCAGGAAGAAGTCGACCACAATGTAGGCGTTTGCTGGCGCTGCAAAACGCCCGTGGAGATCTTTCCGGCGGAGCAGTGGTTTGTGAAGGTGGACAAGGAAAAAGTCATCGAGATGGCGAAGAAGGTCAAATGGGTTCCGGAATTCATGTTTGACAGACTCCTCACTTGGGTCGAGTCGATGGAGTGGGACTGGGTGATAAGCAGGCAGAGAGTTTTTGCAACTCCGATTCCAGTATGGTACTGCAAGAAGTGCGGAAAGATAATGGTGGCTGAGGAAGAGTGGCTTCCAGTTGATCCTACGAAGCAGAAGCCTTTGAGGAATTGTGAGTGCGGAAGCAGCGAGTTTGAAGGTGAGAAAGATGTCCTCGATACTTGGATGGATTCAAGCATAACACCGCTAGCCATCGCTGGATGGCCTGAGACAAAAGAGTACCCCGTTTCCCTCAGGCCTCAGGGTCATGATATAATAAGAACCTGGGCCTTCTACACGATCCTGCGATCCGCAGCCCTTATGAATGAGATTCCGTGGAAGGAGATCGTTATCAACGGTATTGTTTTTGGCGAGGATGGTAGGAAGATGAGCAAGAGCATCGGCAACGTAATCAGCCCGGAGGAGGTCGTGGAGCAATACGGCGCCGATGCATTGCGCCAGTGGGCAGCGAACGGTGTGATCGGCGAAGATCTGATTTTCAGCTGGAGAGAAGTGGTTGCTGCGAGCAGATTTCAGCAAAAACTCTGGAGCGTTGCGAGATTCGTTCTGTCTCATATTTCCGGGTATGAGGAGAGAGATGAAGACGTTAGAAACCTTCGGACTGCAGACAGGTGGATAATTTCGAAATTGAACAGGCTTATAGCCGATGTTCGTGAAAACATGGACAATTACAGATTTGATGAAGCCCTGAAGGCGATAAGGGGCTTTGTGTGGTATGAGTTTGCTGACAACTATATAGAACTCGTGAAGGGCAGGCTTTATTCGGGCAAAGAATCGAATTCAGCCAAGTTTACGCTCAAATACGTTCTTGACAGAGTTTTGCGGCTTCTTGCCCCTATTACCCCGTTTATAACCGAAGAAATATGGAGCAGGTTCGGTGAGGGTAGCATTCATCTGCAGAAGTATCCCGAAGTAGAAGGGCGGTTCATAGATGAAGAGGCCGAGAGAGCAGGGGAGGAAATGAAGGAGATTCTTTCTGCGATCAGAAAGCTAAAGCATGATAAAGGACTGGCTCTGAATGCTCCGCTTAGGAAAATCATCGTTTTCACTCAGCTCGAGCTGGACACGATGGATCTGGAATTTGCTACGAATTCCAAGGTAGAGGTGACAAAAAATCTCCCTAAGATAAAGGAAGAGGTTAGAAGGTTGAAGCCGAAGTTTGCAATCCTGGGGCCTTTGTTTAAGGAGCGTGTAAAGGACCTATTGAGGGCGATTGAAGGGCTAAGCGATGATGAGAAGCTGAAGTTGGCAAGGGAACCGATAATTATTAGCATCGGTGGAGAAAAGGTTGAGCTAAAGCCAGATTGGTTCGATCTCGAAATAGGTCGAACAGTTGAGGGTGTGGAAGCTGAAAGAATAGAAACTCCTAACAGCATAGTATTCGTGCTATGCTGAACGAATTTTTGGGATTTATTTTAATGCTCACGTGCTTTTCAGGGATAACCATAGCTTTCAAGTTCTTTGGCAGAGCCGGACTTTATGCCTGGATGGCACTTTCGATCATAATTGCTAACATCCAGGTTACTAAGATAGTCGAGGTTTTTGGATTGGTCACTGCTATGGGGAACGTCATCTACGGTTCCACCTTCCTCGCAACAGATATTCTCACAGAGCGTTATGGAGTCAGATATGCCAGAAAGGCGGTTCTTATCGGGTTCTTTGCCATGATCTTCGCGACTTTGATAATTCAGCTCACTCTCTTCTTTGAGCCTCACGAAAGCGACACGGTAAGCCCCGCTATGGCCCAAGTATTCCATTTCATGCCATCTGCAATGGTCGCTAGCCTGACGGCCTACGTAATATCGCAAACGCACGACATATGGGCATTTGAGATGTGGAGAAAGAGAACCAGAGGGAGATTTCTATGGCTTAGGAATAACGCCTCAACGATGGTTTCGCAGTTAATAGACAACGTGACCTTCACTCTGCTTTTCTTCGTCGTATTCAATCCCGAGTTCCTCGAAACTCTGGGCTGGGGTGGAATTTTTGATATCTTCATAACCTCCTATGCGATGAAGTTTGTTGTTGCGGTGTTTGACACACCATTTGTATATTTGAACGTTAGGATTAAGCCGGATGAAGACTAACTTCTGTGCGTTGTTGGATCTAACAAAAATTTTTAAAACGTGAGATGAATGCCAACGATGTTCCTGAAGGAGAGAACCCTCATCCTGCTCGCAGTTCTTGGTACTCTTCCATGGATAATCTCGTTTGTCTTCTCCACCCATTATTCCGCGCCAGTTGAAGCTTTTCTTTCTGGAATGGCCGTAATCTCGGCCGCATTTCTTCTTTCATGGGGCGCCGAAACCGCTGAGAAAGATCTGCCAAGATCTCTAAGCCTTGCAATCGTCGCTCTCATTGCAGTTCTTCCAGAATACGCGGTTGACATGTACTTTACATGGATGGCTGGAAAAATGGGAGGGGAGTACATACACTATGCTGCAGCCAATATGACTGGTGCAAACAGGCTCCTTTTGGGTATAGGGTGGAGCATTGTAGCAATTTTTGCTATGTGGAAGCTTAAGAAAAGAGAAATCGAGCTGGATGAAGGGATAAGGCTTGAATTTTTTGCCCTCTTATTGGCTTCTCTTTACTGTTTTTTGATCCCGATCAAAGGAGACATTTCTCTCCTCGATACTGCAATTCTGGGGTCAATTTTCCTGCTGTATATATACTCGGCTACAAAGGCTGAGAGAGAGGAATTCATCGCAGTAGGGGTTCCTGCGTATCTCTGCCGCCTTTCAGTAAGAAGGAGAAGGGGTTCGGTAATTCTAATGCTCTTATTTTCTGCATTTGTGATCCTAATTAGCGTTGAAGCCTTCGCAGAAGGTCTCGTAAATTCTGCAAGAATTTTCGGAGTTGACGAGTTTTTGATGGTTCAGTGGATCGCACCGCTTGCGAGTGAGGCTCCGGAATTCATTGTTGCAATATACTTTGTAAGAAAGCTCAGAACAACTGCGAGCTTTAACACCCTTGTTTCTTCAAAGGTAAATCAGTGGACCTTGCTCGTCGGCTGTCTGGCTTTGATTTACAGTATTTCTTTGGCAAGTCCGAGCACTCTTCCGCTTGATGACAGGCAGAAAGAGGAGTTTTTGCTGACTGCTGCCCAGTCCCTGTTAGGGGTAGCGGTAATAATCAATCTGAGATTTAACATATTTGAGGCCCTAGCTCTTCTTGGTTTATTTTTGGCCCAGTTCATCTATCAGACTGTTGAGACCCGTTATCTACTGAGCTTCATTTACATCCTTATTGCTGTCCCCGTGCTTTTCATTCATTGGAGGGAGATCTTCAAAAGCTATCGTTTTGTCTTGCTGCTTTTGAGAGGCAAGCGTTAAAATTAAATACTTTCCAACGTTTATATCTTCGGTGATCTCATGGGGATACTTGATAAGTTTAAGACCAAAGAAAAGGTTTTGGTGGACGATTATGAAGAGCTCGACTTAGGGCAATATGAGGCAGAAATAGGCGAAAAAGCGTCTGTTTATATAAAGGTGGCTGAAGTAACAGGCTTAAATGAAATTCCAAGGCTAAAGAAGGAAGTTTATGATGGAAACATAGTAATTGCGGATATAGCCTTTATCAAGCACGATAAGCTCACCCTTGACAGAATCCTGAAAGATCTCAGGCAGCTTGCGGACGAGATCAAAGGAGATATTGTTGGGCTCGGAGAGGACTACGTGGTGGTAACACCCACCGCCATAAAGGTGGATAGGAACAAGATTCGAGGAAGCAAATGATTCTTTGTCCAATCTGTGGCAGAGAGCTTAGGCTAATAGTAAACACTTACGAGGTTCCCTTTTTTGAAAAAATTCTTTTGACTTCCATTTCATGTGAATGCGGGTTTAAGCATGCAGATTCAATCGTTTTAGGAGAAAAAGAGCCAGTAAGATACACAATAAGGGCAAACAGGGGCAATCTTTTTACAAAAGTGGTAAGATCCACTTCGGGCACGATTAGGATTCCTGAGCTTGGGGTTACGATTGAACCGGGGCCCGCGAGCCAAGCTTTCATAACAAATCTTGAGGGTGTTCTTCGTAGGGTAGCTGACATTGTAAGAGTAGCGATGAAATGGAATGAGGAGGACGAAGAAAAAGTTAAGAGATGCGAGTGGATTCTTGAGAGGATAGATAACGTAATTGATGGCGATGAGGAGCTAACCATCATTCTAGAGGATCCTTTCGGCAACAGTCTGATTCTTTCGGACGAGAGCTTTAAGGAAAGGCTTTCGGAACTGGAAGCAAAAGAGCTAAAGACCGGATTGACAGTAATAGAGCTTGCTGGGTTCACTGAGGAGGAGCTTTCCCGTTTTTGATACTTTCAAGCTCAATTTTCAGTTCTCTGTATTTCTTTTCCATCTCATCTTTTATTTCCCCGCTTGATACACCGTAAAGAACTTCGAGCTCGATAATCCTTTTTGCCTTTTTATACTCGGCGTATATTCTTCCAAGTTCCCTTAAAAATTCTGTGAGCTTTTCCGGACTAAGAATTATCAGGGCGATTATTGCAATTAATATCATCTCCTCGAATCCAAGCATTAAATTCATTCAATTACCAGGTTTTATTATATTTTCGACTTCGGGAACTCAAAATTGCACCAGTCTTTTTA
>QNUZ01000008.1 GCA_004347865.1 Archaeoglobi archaeon
AACTTCAGGGATAAATGAACGGAATTTTGATACCCAAAAAGGCATTTGAGATTCTTTAAAATTATTTCTTCCATCTGATTCGAAAACCAGAATTTTATAAGGCTCTGCAGTGCTGGCTTGCTATACGATATAGTATGGCATGATTTGGTGTGAATTTGTGTTACTTTAGATATCTGATTGGAGCTGTAATCCAGGAGGACTGGAGTTGAACAATTTTAACGCTTAATCGGAGTAATTTTAGCGAATAATAAAATATTTAAACATAATACGTCCTCACCCTAATTATGTACCGAATAGTTAAAAAAGTCGATCTTGCCCCAACGATTAAGAGATTCGAGATCGAAGCACCCCTGATTGCAAGAAAGGGCAAACCCGGGCAGTTTGTTATGATAAGAATAGACGAGAAGGGAGAAAGAATACCGCTAACGCTTGTCGACGCTTCCCCTGAGAAGGGGACAATAACAATAGCCGCTTTGGAGGCCGGAAAGACTACAAAGAAGCTGAATTCAATGAAGGAGGGCGATTACCTAGCCGACGTCGCCGGACCGCTTGGAAGACCAGCAGAGATTGCAAAATATGGCAGAGTTGCCTGTGTTGGAGGTGGAGTCGGGATAGCATGCATATATCCTGAAGTCAGAGCTTTCAAGCAGGCCGGGAATTATGTTGTCTCGATTCTGGGCGCAAGGACAAAGGAAATGCTGATCCTGAAAAATGAAATAGCGGAGTTCAGTGATGAAATCTACGTTGCAACTGACGATGGCTCCGAGGGCTTTCACGGCTTCGTCCATTTGCTTCTGAAGAAGCTGATAGATGAGGGAAAAAGGTTCGATCTTGTCGTTGCCGTCGGCCCTGTGCCCATGATGAAGGCCGTTGCAGAGACGACAAAACCTTACAAGATAAAGACGATCGTCAGCCTGAATCCGATAATGATAGACGGAACGGGAATGTGCGGCTGTTGCAGGGTTGAGGTTGGAGGGGAGACCAAGTTTGCCTGCGTTGACGGTCCGGAATTTGATGCGCATCTCGTTGACTTCGACCTTCTGATGGCGAGAAACAGGAGGTTCATAGAGGAGGAGAGGCTGGCGCTTGAGGAGTACAACAAGGTTTGTGGTTGTAAGAGGTGATTCAGATGGCGAAGATTAGTGAAAAAAAGGTTCAGATGCCCGAACAGCCACCTGAAGAGAGAATAAAGAATTTCAAGGAAGTTCCCCTGGGCTACACGCCTGAGATGGCGATGGAAGAGGCTAAGAGGTGCTTGCAGTGCAAGCCGAGAAAGGGCAAGGAGTTCCCCCCTTGCGTGGAAGGTTGCCCCGTCAACGTCCCGATTCCTCAGTTCATCCTCGCAATAAGGGAAGGAAGGTTCGATGATGCGATAAGGATCATAAAGGAGAAAAACAGCCTGCCCGCGATAACGGGCAGAGTCTGCCCCTACGAGAATCAGTGCGAGGGCTCATGCACTCTCGGAAAGAGGCAGGGCTACGAACCTGTCGGCATAGGCAGACTTGAAAGGTTCGCCGCCGACTATGAGAGGGCAAAGGGGTTCACTATTCCGCCCAAACCGCAGCCCAACGGCAAGAAGGTTGCGATTATCGGTTCTGGGCCCGCAGGCCTTACGGCAGCGGCGGATCTTGCTAAAAAGGGATACGATGTAACCGTTTTCGAGGCCCTGCACGAGGCCGGCGGAGTTCTGGTTTACGGAATTCCCGAATTCAGGCTCCCCAAGGATATTGTCAGGGCGGAGGTAGAGTACGTTAAATCGCTGGGGGTCAAAATTCAGACAAACGTAATTGTGGGAAAGACGATCACGGTTGACGAGCTGCTCAGAGAGTTCGATGCCGTATTCGTCAGCACAGGTGCAGGACTGCCCAATTTCATGAAAATACCCGGTGAGAACCTAAACGGAATTTACTCGGCAAATGAATTCCTCACCAGGCTTAACCTGATGAGGGCCTACGAGTTCCCGAAGTACGATACCCCGATAAAGGTCGGAAAGAGGGTTGCGGTGATCGGAGGCGGAAACGTTGCAATGGACTGCGCAAGGTGGGCCAGGAGGCTGGGAAAGGAGGTCTACATCGTCTATCGCCGGACTGAGGCTGAGATGCCCGCCAGAAAGGAAGAAATTGAGCGGGCAAAGGAGGAAGGGGTCAACTTCATGCTTTTAACCGCTCCCGTCAGGTACATAGGAGACGAAAAGGGCTGGGTTAAGCAGATGGAGTGCATAAAATTCGAGCTTGGCGAGCCGGACGAGTCAGGAAGAAGAAAGCCGGTTCCAGTAAAGGGATCCGAGTTCTTGATGGACGTCGATACAGTTGTAGTTGCTATCGGGCAGAGTCCCAATCCGCTGGTTCCGCAGACAACTCCGAAGCTGAAGACCACGAAGTGGGGCACAATTGAGGTTGACGATGAGCTCAGGACATCGGTAGAGCGCGTGTGGGCTGGTGGAGACATTATCAGGGGAGATTCAACAGTAATCCTTGCGATGGGAGACGGAAGAAAGGCCGCGCTTTCAATAGACAAATACCTGAGCGGAACCGATAGAACCTGGAAATTCGGAGTTAAGGGCTGAATTTTCTACACACTTTTTAAATCTTTATTTAGAACTCCCAGATTTTCAGTTCCCGCAGGTTAGCTTCAGCCGCGATCGGCTCACTTCCAAACGAAGACTATCGAATAATCCGATGAAATCCTTAGCTCTTCAGCTCTGCCAAAGGAAATTCTCTCGTTTCCGCATATATCCTCGATTAATGCAGCTCTCCTTTTTCCCAAGAGGGATGGATCGAATCCTCTATCGGCCAGAATTAGCAGGTTCCGTCTCTCTATCAGTTCAAGTTCATCTTCAGCCTTTCTTGCGTGCGCGTCAATGACAACAGTACTACAAAGATCCTCCTTCAGCCTTGCCAAAGCCAGCTGGACGCTCGAAATCCCCGGTTCCACGTTGCCCTTCAGCCTCTTTCCCAGTCCCGCGACCATCGGATCCCCCGTCGAGAGCACGACAACGTTTCTCTTTTCCGCAAGTTTCTCAATTTCCCTGTATGTCTCATCTTCGAACTTCTTTATCTCAACGAATTCGCCCGATATGAACTTCGATGCAAGCATTAAAGCCCTTCTGCTGCCGAAAACAACCTCCGCCCGGGATATTAGCTTTGAAGCCCTCTCCGTTATCTGACCCTCGCATATTCCCACCCCGACTATGTTCAGCAAACGACCACCTCCAGAACATTTCCAAACCCCCTCGCTGATTTTAAAACATCTTCAGGATTTTCGGAGCCGAAAACGTGCTTCAGCAGACCCCTCTTTCCGACAACCACGATCTCGCCTCCGTGGGCGCTCAGTATTTCCTTGAGGTGCACACCGAAGACAAACGGCTGGAATCCGGGAAAAAGCTCCCTTGCGGCCTTCCAGCTCTCCCTGCCGGTTGTGACGGCGATTCTTTCGTAGCGCCTAGCTATCTCTATCTTGGTTTTCAGAAGTTCCTCGCACCAGGGTTCGACAAAGCCAGTTGTGCCGAGAATCGCGATCCCGTTCAGCCTTTCACTTTTCCGCGTGAACTCGGCCTCGATCATCACGCCCCCACCGTAGCCGAAATCCTGACAGGCCCTTCTGTAGTTCTCCATCAGCTGCTGCCTCGCAGCTTGGCTAACAACGAAGTCATCCTCCCTTGCAATGCCTCTCCCGAATCTGATTCCCTCCTCACCGATAGTCCTCGCAACAAAAACCACTCCGTCGGTTGCATCGAATGCGTGGTCGCCGGAGAACTTTCTTGCCCTCGCCACCCCATTTTCTGCCGAGACTGCAACCTCTACACGGATTCCGGCGGGTGTGCTCACGGCAACTCGCCTGACGTTCTGCTTCAGGGATGAAATGGAGGCCACAACCGCTGCGCTGGCCGTAGTACCTGTGGTTATCCCCCTCCTGAGCCAGCCCCTCGGGGTAAGGATGTATAAACCGCTGGAAATCCTTTTCTCCGCACCCTTCCTGATCCATTCTTTCGGATACTCGTAGAGCTCAATTGGATCTCGCATGCTCGATCAGACAGTTCAGAATGGCTGCACAGACCCCACTTCCCCCCTTAGTTCCCATGGTTGTGATGGATGGAACATCCAGCCTTCTTACCATCTCCTTTGCCTCCTCGGCACCGACAAAGCCCACAGGAGTCGCAACAATGAATGCTGGCCTGTGTTCCTTGGCGATCTCGCATAATGCCTTTGCAGCGCTGGGAGCATTTCCTATTCCTACTACGCTTCCCTCTATCTTTTCCTTCAGTCTGAGAATTCCATCGGCTGTTCTCGTCCTCTCGGTTTCCTCCGCAAAGTTAACCGCCGCAATGGCCTCAGCTCTCAGGCCAGCCCTAACCATCTCCACGTCCACCACTATCCTGGCCCCCCTACGGATTGCCTCTACACCCTCCTGTGGATCACCCTTGAAAACCAGCAGATCTCTGTAGCTGAGATCTCCCGTGGCCATTACGGCCCTTCTAGCAATCTCATCCTTGAGCGTGTTGCCCGGAATTATGTTCCTCAAGATTCCAGCGCTCTGTTCTGCAATCTCCCTTGCCATTTTTGTTTTTGCTCCGACCTCGTATTTGAGGCTGTAACCCCTCGGGGTGAGCATTCTTCTGTCCGTGAAAACGGTTTCCGAAGACGAAATTACCAGAACTGTGCTCATGTCCACTTCTTCGGGATTCAATTCGCTCAAATTCCTTACAAAAACCTCCTGACCATCTCTGTATGCATTTTTCACTACCGCAACCTTTACGTCTCCCCTTTCCGATAAAACGATCTCAAGGGCCTTTTTCAGATTCTCCGACCTTCTTCTGCTTGATGGATTGTATACAACCACAGGCACATCGCTTCGGAGCGCAAGCCTCAGTCTGTGCTCTATTTTTTCCCAGCTGATGAGGCTGTCGCTCAGGCTTATTACAGCATGATCCCCGCTGACTGCGCAGCCAAGAAGGGAGTTTGCGGCATTCAGGGCTGAGACTCCGGGAATGATTTCGTAATCAAGGCTTATCTCGGTGGTTGACAGATATTCCTCGACCAGCGAGGCTATTCCGTATATGCAGGGATCTCCGCCGCTGACCAGGCAGACGTTCCTGTCTCTGGAAAGCTCTACGGCAAGCTTAACCCTTTCAAGCTCCTTTCTCATCGTGCTCTCCACTATTTCGCCCCTGACAAGATCCCTAATTAAATCGATGTACCTCCTGTGTCCTATAACTACATCGGCGTTCCTGATAACCTCGTATGCTTTCAGGGTAAGCAAATCCCTGTTTCCAGGGCCGATTCCAACAACATAAAGCTTACCTTGCGATGGCAACGGTAACACCCCCGTAAACCCTTTTTGGCAATAAGAGCTCCTTATTCTTTGAGTAATATAGAGCACAGGCCTCCGCAACACTCTTAAGCCCGATCTTTACAGCAGCGCTCTCTCTTACCTTCATGGAATTTATTCCGTCGTCGGATACGAATCCCGCAGGAATTCCAAGGTTCCTGGCCGCATCTCTGAATGCCAGGCTTCTTTTCTTCATCAGGGCCGTAGCCAGGATCTTCACCTCCCCGCTGGATATACCCAGCTCGTTCATGGCAGCTTTCACTGCATTTACGATCTCTTCCGGCCGGGAATTCCTTCTGAAGCCGATTCCGATTGAGTAGCCTTCCTGGAATTCCGCAGAAGTCGTGATCACGGCCCTTATACCGATCCCCTCAAGCCTTTTTGCAACCTCGTTTGCTCCCTCATGTCCCCCGAGCAGCGGAATCGCGTAGCTCAGAGTTGGATCCAAAACCACGACCGCTGGATCCTCGAACTTGCTTTTCAGCGATCGGCAAAATTTTCTGACCACTATACCCGCCGCTGCCCTGTAAACGAACGCATCGTAGTCTTCAGGCTCTCTTCCGTAAATGTATAGATCGGCTTTCAGGAATTCGGCGATTTTTTTCATCTTTTCCAGATCCCTCTCGAAACAGACAACAGCTACGCGTATAGTCTCGACCTCCTGGTCTCCTTTAATGCCTTTCCCACAATAAATACTGCCATTCTTTCAATTCCCGCGGATTTTTCTGCCATTTCTGAAAGGCTGCCCTCAATGATCTTCTCTTCTTTCTGAGAAACCCTGTATGCAATTAAAGCGGGCTCGTCTCCCCTGATCCTCATAATCTTTTCCGATATTTCTCCGATCTTCCCGGAGCTCAGAAGAAAGACCAGCGTCGAGTTCGTTCGTGCAAGCTTCTCGATTTCATCCTCCTCTAGCGTCTTTCCAGCGGCGCGGGTTATTATGAGCGTGGGCGTGTCAGAGGTTGCCAATTCTGTCTTTACCCTTGCAGAGGCTGCGAATACGCTGCTGACCCCCGGGATAACCTCGCACTCAACACCCCTCTTTTCCAGCTCTCTAATCTGTTCCCTAATCGCCCCGTAGATACTCGGATCTCCGCTCTGAACTCTGGCTACCTTTTTTCCTTCTTTTACGTACCTTTCAATCGTTTCAACTATTTCCTCAAGCCTCATTCCGTGGCTGTTGATCTTGAGGGCTCTGAACTCCGAAAGGCTCTCTTCAGGAATTATCGAACCCGGGTAGATTATGACATCGGCCTCCTTGAGAATCCTGTAACCCCTCACCGTGAGCAGCTCGGGATCTCCGGGACCGAAGCCGACAAAGTGGACCTTCACCTTTTCACCCCCAGAACCAGCGAGAAGTAGTCCGCCTCTTCCGGAACGATGTCGCTTATTTTCTGTCCCTCCATGTGAAGCCTCTCAACGAATTTCAGATCCTCAAAACCCATTTTCCTGAGCTTTTCCGCTATTTTCCCGCTCCTTTTTGCCTTTAGCACAGCCACAACTTCGGGTTCGAAATCCACGGTGATCAGAAGAGATTTTTTAACGAAAGTCTTTGTGATTGCGAGGGCCGAGAAGACGACGCTTACACCCGGGACCATCTCGATCTCCACATCGGGCGCTATTTTCAGAACCTCCTCGGCCAGCAGGGAGAATGTGGAATACAGGGCCGCATCTCCCAGGCAGCAGAAGGCAATCTTTTCCCTGCGGCATCTGTCTGCAATTTCCTCCGCGAGTCTTTTTGCAATCTCCTGACCCCTTCCCATCGGGAATTCGACAACCCTCGGATTCCGGTATGCTCTGATAAGCTTTTCCGCATTTTCACCTGGTGCTATAACCTCGTCTGCCTCTCTTATAACTCTGATGGCCTTCAGGGTCAGCAGTTCAGGATCACCCGGGCCCAAGCTTACTCCGACGAGCATCCGACCACCAGGAAGACAGGATTGAGGGGCCTAAAGGCCGCCCCTCCCGCAAGCTCGTAGTCCCTCCATATGTTAAGTACGAGCAGCTCTCCCCTCAGCCCGAGGCTCTTGATCTTCTCGAAAGATCTGATGGCAACCTCCATCCTTGCCGCGATTGCGGCAACCCTTCTGGCCTTTTTGCACGCAACCTCGAGCATTTCCTCGATCTGCTTTGTTCCGCCAAAGAAAACAAGGTCATAATCGTATTCCTTAAGGAATTCCAGCCCGTTCATCAGTAGAACTTCGGAATTGTACGATTTTAGCCTGTTTTTTGTTTCCTCAACAGCCCTTTCATCAAGATCTACTGCAAAAATCTTCCTAACATACGGTGCAAAGAACTCCGAAACCCCTCCCGTTCCGCAGCCTATATCGGCGAAAACATCCTCCCTGTCCGGTCTGAGCTTTGCGAAGATCACGCCAATTACCTCGAGCTTTGTTGCCTTCATTTCAAACCCTCCAGGATCCTTCTGATCCCCTCTATGAATCCTTCACCTGTCTTGAGCAAAACGCTCTCTCCTCTGTAAGCCTTTAAAACAGCTTTCAAGGTCTTTTCAAGGATTTCATGCTCCGAATCGCCGTTAAAATTGACAATTTGCTCAACAGAGGTATCGGTGGTGCTGGCGATCATTATCATTCCGGCAAAACCCCTTATTCCGAGCCTTTTCGCCAGGCGGTAGTCTATACTTTCTCCCTCGTAAACGACCCTCCCGGCATCGAGGTAGTAGAATCTGTCACCCACCTTGGTTGCGAGCTCGAGATCGTGTGTGGCGATTACAACCCCCTTTCCCAGTTCTCTGAGCATCAGAATCAGCTCCACTATCGAGTCGAATCCCGGCTGATCAAGACCAGCGGTCGGTTCATCCATGACCACGAAATCCGGATCCATTGCAATGGCATCGGCGATTGAAAGCCTTTTCTTTTCCCCGCCGCTGAGCTGGGAGCATAGCCTTTCCTCGTAACCCTCAAGTCCGACAAGCTTCAGAGCCCTTTTTGCGTTCTCCAGATTCAAACCTGCATTTGCTGGCCCAAAGGCTACCTCCTCCCAGACAGTTGGTGCTATAATCTGATCATCCGGATTCTGGAAGACGAGGGCGACTTTCTTCCTCAGCTCAAAAAGCGCCCTCTTATCGTAGCTAACCCTGACTCCGTTGAGCCTTACCTCCCCTTTCTTCGGCCTGAGAAGGCCGTTTAGGTGAAGAAGGAGCGTTGTTTTTCCCGCTCCGTTTTTGCCCATAACAACCGTGACCTCAGATTGCCTTGCCATGAAGTTCAGTCCTTTCAATACCTCCCTGTCACCATAGGAGAACCATATATCGCGCGTTTCGATCATATAAACAGCCCCGAGAAAATGGCCAAGAAAATCATAACTGCAAGGATCTTTCCCCCTCCCTCTGATCTGGCCGAGGGAAAAATTCCTGAATAGCATCTTGCCTCCTTGGCCATCTCGAATTTCTCAACCCTTTCAAAGGATCGCAGAAACATCATGTGGCCTATAAGCGCCGTTGTTTTTACCCATCTGCGCAGCCCCAAGAATCCTAGCCTCGCCTCTGCGGAGATTTTCAAGCTTTCCGCCTCCTCCAGAAGGACCTGAATTGCCCTGTAGCTCAGAAGCATTATCTCCCTCAGAAAACCCACCCTGATCAAGTTTACGAATTCGGGTAGCGTGGTTGTCAGGACCAGGTAGCAAAACGCTGAAAAAGCCGAAAAGCATCTCAGCAGGGTGCTTTGTGCAACTTCCACGCTTTTGTCCGTTATCTTCAGAAAATAAAGGCTCGCAATCTCCTTCCCCTCGATCGTGAAGAGAATGACGGTTGTGGAAAACAGGATGAAAACCGCCGGAGCTAATAGAAGCCTGAGGTAGTACCTTGAAGCGTGAAGGGAGAGCAAGGAAAACAGCGTCAGGGCTATAAGCTGTGACTGGGTGTCCAGGAGTATCAGGGGTAGGGACAGCAAAACCAGCCATACCCTGGCCTTGGGACCCATTACCTTTTTGGAATTCATCTGAACGCTCTCAAGACTCTCTGTCATGCTTTCCTAGGAAGTAGCCGATCAAAAAGCCTCCAATTGCTGCCTGAACGCTGAAGAACAGACCCTCAAGCTCTCCAGTTGGTTCAAAAATGGGAGAGAACCATGGTTTGTAATCGGGACTCAGCTCTGCAATTGCACCCTCTGCAATGTCGTCCGTTCCCTTCCATTCCTGCGCACCGCTCAGTGCTATTAGGGCCACCGGCAATACCAGAAGGAGGATTTTGTTGGGCCTCAAGCGGAAATCACCTCCGGCGAGTAAGTCCTAATGCTTCTCAGGAGCAAAACCGCAATGAATGCCTCGATGATCGCCAGCGGTATCTGAGTCACGGCAAAGATCCCGAGGAATCTGATGGCGGAGAACATGACCCCCTCCATTCCCGGAGAAGCGGGGAATGCGAGGGCGAGCTGGAGGGAGGTGACAACGTATGTCATGAAATCCGCAACGGCCGCAGCGGAAAAGAAGGCCGCGGTGAGGTTGAACTTTTTCAGAGCTTTGTAGGCTATGAAGCCGAAGAACGGTCCAACGATTCCCATGGAAACGGTATTGGCCCCGAGTGTCGTCAAACCACCGTGTGCAAGCAGCAAAGCTTGATATAGCAGCGCGATCGATGAAAGGAACGCCGTCACCGATGGGCCAAATAGCACTACGGCAACTCCCGTTCCTGTGGGGTGTGAGCAGCTCCCAGTTACGGAAGGCAGTTTTAATGCCGATAGAACGAATATAAAGCCCAGAGAGACAGCGAGCAGCGACTTTGCTTTCGGATCCCTCTCAATCTCCTTTTTGGTCTTCCAGGCCCCGTAGATCAAGACAGGGATTGCCAGTGCGTACCAGAATGCGCACCATTCAGCCGGCAGAAACCCCTCCATTATGTGCATCAAATCACCCGGAATGAAATCAAATTCAGTTGTATAAAAAATTTTTGACAGAAAGTCAAAAAATTTGAATTAACCCTGTCTGAAGCGCTTCACGGACTCACTGATGCACCTGATCTGCGCCTCTTTTGTTTCTCTCAGGCTTTCCCTGAGGTCCGTAATCCATGCTCTCTCAATCAGTTTCTTTGCCTCGAAAATCGTATACTCAGGAACCGAGAGAAGCTTCTGAACGTATTCCGCAATCCCCTTCTCCAGATCCGTGTAGATCTCGTTCACAAGTCCCAGCGTTTTACCCTCTTCTGCGGTGATCTGGCGTCTCGTGAAAACCATGTCCCTTGCAACCCCGTCCCCGACCAGCCTCGGAAGAATGTGGAGTGCACCCATGTCGGGAATTATTCCGAATTCTGGTTCGCGAAGGAAGAAAATGGTTCCAGGAGTTGCAATTCGGATGTCAGCCGTCAGAGCAAGCTGAAATCCGCCGCCTATTGCATAGCGCTGAACTGCCGCGATTACCGGGATCTTCATGGTTCTCAGGTCGTATATTAGATCCTGAACGAAATCTATCGCCGCTATCAGCTCTTTTTCGCCCAGCTCACCTCTCTGCGTCAAACTTGCCAGCAGCTCCCTGTCAAGTCCTGAACAGAATGTGTCGCCCTCCCCGGATAGAACCAGAACCTTTGCCGGAGAATCCTTAACGGCATCAACGGCCTGCCTCAACTCGCTCAAAACCTGGTTGTTCAGGGCATTCTTCTTTTCCGGGCGATTCAGGCTAATCCTTGCCACATCCCCGTCTATTATCAGCCTGACCTTTTCCATGCTCTGCCTAGAATCCGTCGTATTTAAGCTTAGTGGAAATTTTCCCGATCGATTCCTTCGCTGGGGGAGGCGTGGAGAGAGAGCAGAATTTTTTCAGGGCCCCTTTCATCGGCCGAGATTTGTTTTCCCGGTCAATGCCGCGGCTTGAGGGAAATGGAACGGCCAGACTCCGAGGAGGGAAAAGCGGCATGAAGCCGCCGGCGGGCTTCGAACCCGCGACCTGGTGATTACGAGTCACCCGCTCTCCCAGCTGAGCCACGGCGGCACCTTGATGCTGTTACGCTCTCATTTTTTAAGTCTTCCGCTGCGCAATGATTTTCGATTTTAAAAGGTTTTATATACTCTGTGCGAACTCAACTCATGGCGAGATTCCCGGAAGCTGAGGCAAGGCTGTTCAACGTGAAGATCTGCATGCGATGCAACGCAAGGAACCCGATAAAGGCAGAAACCTGCAGGAAATGCGGATACCGCGGTCTGAGACCGAAGTCCAAGGAGAGGAAAGGCAAGTAATCACTCGCAGGGAAAGTATCTGACCTCGATTCCGGCCTCCTGAAGCAGTTTAAGCCCATTTTTGTCCGCATATTCCTTGCCGTAGACAACGCATTTTATTCCAGCATTTATTATAATCTTGGCGCATGTTATGCACGGACAGTGCGTGGAGTAGAGAGTTGCACCTTCGACGCTTATCCCGAACTTGGCTGCTTGGAGAATTGCATTCTGTTCGGCATGCACGCCCCTGCAGAGCTCCTGTCTCTCACCGCTCGGAACCTGTAGCCGGTCCCTCATGCAGCCGACCTCCTCGCAGTGCGGCAGATTCGAAGGTGCTCCGTTGTATCCGGTGGCCAGAATTCTCTTGTCCTTCACGATCACGGCCCCAACTTTCTGCCTCAGGCATGTGGAACGCTTCGAAACAACCTTCGCGATTTCCATAAAATACTCGTCAAGCGTGGGCCTCATTTCAGACACCCAGAAAAATCCTTGCGTTCTCAAAGCAGACCTTTCCGGCATCATCTCCAAGAATTTCCGCAGTCCTCGCAACTGTGTCAATAACTCCGTGTCCGAATCCTGCATCGCTGTTCACAATGCATCTTTCCGCTCCGATCTCATCCACGATTCTTGCCGCATCTTCAGGACCCAGTTTCCCCTGCTGAACTGTCAGTCCGATCCAGAAACCGCTTTTTGCTACAATATCTAGGTTCTCATAGCTAACGTGGTCGATCACAGCAAGATCTTCCGGAAATCCCGCATCACTCAGGATTTCCAGCGTTTTTTCCGTCACCTCCCTCTTGTTTCTGCCGGGTGTGTGGATTATGCAGGGAATGTCCTTTGCAATTGCAATCTCAATCTGCGCCCTGAAAACCTCTCTCTCAATATCGCTGGCGTTCTCGAGCCCTATTTCGCCAAATGCTACCCAGTCATTTGCCTCAAGGTGCTCTATAACTGTTCTATGGTCAGGGGGTATGCATCTTGGGTGGATTCCCACCGCGGGGAACATTTTAATGCTTGCCAGAGAGCAGCGGAAGTTCTCGAATTCCTCAAGCCTTCTGAACTCGTCTATCAGAGTCTGCGGGAAAAGGGGCCTTACAGGGTAGAAGCTCAGGCTGCAAATCTCAGTTACTCCGCTTTCGCGCAGCTTGAACAGATCTGAGAGCCCAAGTCCTGCAGTGTGGACGTGAGGGTCGAAGAGCATAATGGAAATTGGATCAAGAAGATAAATAGATCGGTTTCACCTTAAAAAGCTTTAAATCATGAAGATCGATTTCCATCCATGGGTGCCGATATTGGCGATCTGCTCGAAAGGGAGGAGGTCGAGCTCAGCTATTTTTCGGGCAGGAGGATTGCAATTGATGCATTCAACACCCTCTATCAGTTCATTTCCACGATCAGGCAGCCAGATGGCACGCCCTTGAAGGATTCTCATGGCAGGATCACCTCGCACCTCTCGGGGATACTTTACAGGGTAACAAACATGGTCGAGCTCGGGATCAGGCCGATATTCGTTTTTGATGGAGAACCGCCGAACTTCAAGAAGGCAGAGATAGAGGAGAGAAAGAAGAAGAGGGCTGAAGCCGAGGAGAAGTGGATTGAAGCCGTTGAAAGCGGAGAGGAATACGCGAAAAAGTACGCCCAGGCTTCTGCACGGGTTGATGAGTACATCGTGGAGAGCTCAAAGAGGCTTCTCGGCTACATGGGTATTCCGATCGTGCAGGCACCGAGCGAGGGGGAGGCCCAGGCAGCCCATATGGTCAGGAAAGGTGATGCGGACTTTGCAGGCAGCCAGGATTACGACTCGCTTCTTTTCGGCACTCCAAGGCTTGCGAGAAATCTAGCAATCACGGGGAAAAGAAAGCTTCCTGGAAAGAATATCTTCGTCGATGTGAATCCCGAGATAATCTCCCTGGAGGAGAACCTGAAGAGGCTTGGAATCACCAGAGAACAGCTGGTGGACATAGCGATCCTGTGCGGGACGGACTACAATGAGGGAATCAAGGGAGTGGGGGCCAAGAAGGCCTACAGCTACATAAAAACACACGGGGATATTTTCAAAGCTCTGAAGGCGCTTAAGGCGGAAATCGAGAATCTTGAGGCAATTAGGGAATTCTTCCTGAATCCAAAGGTCAGCGATGACTACAGGATAGAATTTCTGGAGCCGAACAGGGATAAGATCATCGAGATGCTGTGCGAGGAGCACGATTTCAGCAGGGAAAGGGTCGAAAAGGCCCTGGAAAGGCTTAAGATTAAACCAGCACAGTTCACACTTGAAAGGTGGTTTTAGTGCACGAAAGGGATGTACAGTACGGCGTTGCAATAATCACCGTTTCGAGCTCAAGGTTCGAAAAGCATGGCCCGCTGAAAGGAAAAGAGAGAATTCCAGAGGATGACGAGTCGGGAAGGGAAATTCTCAAGGCCTTTTCCGAGAAGGTGGTCGATTACTACCTTGTACCCGACAGCGTTATGGAAATAAGAAGTGCGGTGTTCGATGCACTCAGAAAGGCTGACGTCTGCATCCTGACAGGTGGCACGGGCCTAAATCCGAAGGACCTGACAATTGAGGCCCTAAAAGATCTTTTTGAAAAGGAGATCGAGGGGTTCGGGGAAATCTTCAGAATGCAGAGCTTTAAGGAGATCGGCTATTCGGCGATACTTTCGAGGGCAACAGCGGGGATAATAAACGGAAAGGTAGTTTTCTGCCTTCCAGGCTCAAAGAGGGCGGTCATTTTGGGTCTGGAGATAATAAAAGCCTCTCTGAAGCACATCCTCAGCCACGCTAAAGGTCTTGCCTAGAAAATATTCCCCTCTTTTTCATCAGCCTTCTGCTTCCGCAGAAGGGGCAGTAAAGATTGGGAATGTGCAGGGGGGCCGAGTAGCTCGTGGTTCTTTTCACATCCAGGTCGAATTCGGAACCGCATCTTGCACAGTATATTCCCTCAAGTTTTGTCATGGAGAAAAAATAATTTTTCAGGTTTTAAATCTTTTCTCCAGGATTGCTGCGACGAAGAAGACGGCAAAGGATACAATAAGGACCCAAACGCTTACCGGAATTCCTAGAGTTAATTTCGTGTAGTACAGCGCTATTGCAGTGGAGAATCCAGCGAGCAGCGTGAGGCCAGCGGAAAGACTGCCTCCAGCCTTGAAGTGTATAACTCCGAGAATAAGCGGTAGCTGGCAGAGGAGTATCGTTGAACTCATAACCGCAAGATCGACAATGTAGCTAGGTTTCTGGATTGCAAAAACAGCCACCGCAGCCGTTATGGCAGCAACAAAGAGCCTTCCGGCCAGAACGCTTCTGCTCTTCAGCAGATCCCTCGTGAACATCGAGGAAAGCGTAAGAACGATGGAGTTTGCAGTCGTTATAGCGGCCGCGAAGATGCTAAGGGCGATCAGAACTCCAAGCCATTCGGGAATGAGGCCCAGAAATGTTGGGGTAACAAGATCCCTGTTTGTGACGTTCGGGAATTCCCCGGCTTCGGAAAGCAGCCTCAGCTGCAGACCGAAGAGGGTAACGAGGATTGTGTAAATGAGCCCGAAGAGACCGAAAAGCACCACCATCCTTCTCAGGCTTTTCTCATCCTTCGGAACGAATATCCTCTGCACGACCTGCGGATTGGTAAGTGCAAAGAAGAACCATGGGAGGGTGTAGGAAATGAAGGTAACCGGGGTCCAGAAGGAGTTGGGAACATAAAGGAGCTCTCCGAGCCTGGAAAAATCGCCCGGCGCTGGATTCATCGAAAAGGCGGAGATCACAGCAGCCAATGCCATTGAAAGCATGAAGATGCCGAAAACCGCATCGGTCCAGGCAACGCTCCTGAACCCGCCGAGAAGGGCCCAGAGCGCGGTTATGACCGCAGAAAGAATTACTCCCGCTTCAAAGCTCATGGAATTTCCCAGCAGAAATGATATACCAACGAACTGGATCGAGGTATATGGGATAAGGGCGATGGACACCAGCAAGGCGAGAATCCTGGCTGCGTTTTTGCCGTACCTGTCTGCAATCAGATCTCCGGGCGTTACGAACCCCCTCTCCTTTCCCAGCTTCCAGATTTTCGGGGCGTAGTATGAGAGCAGCAGAAGCGTTCCGACCAGATAGTAGAGCTCGAATCCCAGAGCGCCGACTCCATAGATGTACGTAAGCCCGACAAGGCCCACCATCATGAATGCCGAGTATGTTGTTGCTGCGTATGTGAGCGCAGCCACAATTCCGCCTACGTTTCTTCCGGCAACGAAGTATTCCTCGTCGGAACTTACCCTTTTTTTCGCCAGAATCGCTATTGCGGTCCCTATTAGTGCGTATACTAGAAGAGCGATGAGCATCAGCATTCTACCACCTCGAAACCGCTATGTAGGCCAGATACACCGCCGAAACCAGACTCCAGTAGATATACGTAGTCATATCTGCGCTTTTTATTGCGATAAAGGGCACGGACATGGCCAGAACAACTATCAAACCTTCGAGAGCCTTCATCGAACAATCGTTCGGAATGGGGTATAAAAGTTTAACGCTTTGTCCTCGAAAGATCCCCGACCCGGGGACTGAAGTAGAGTGTGAGGATTATGTTTCCGATGCACAAAAGGAGAACGAAAAGAAAAGTTTGCGTTCCGAGCTTCGCCGCGGGAATCAGGCAGACTGTTGGAACGAACATCGAGGCAAATGCACCTGAGGCGTAGAAGATGAATTTGTCCCGGCTTGAAATGGCCGAAAAAGACTCAACATCGACCTTAATCCCAAGAACGGGAAAGATTTTCAGAAAACGAAATTGAGGGAGCCTCGTTATCGCGGATCTTCCGACGAAGTAGTAGAGAAACCGAATTCCAAAAATTTTTCCTGCCACAAAATGGGCGAAACAGTGTGAAAAATACCAGAAACAAAACCAGGCGGCGATTAGGGCGAAAAATCGCAGAAATTCAGGTATGCTATCCAGAAATAGAATCATTAGTGCTCCAGAACACAGTCCAGCAAACTCTACGATGTTTCCGAGGAATACAGGTATTTTTCTCAATTTCGATCACCATGCTCGAATTCACACACTATGGGCAATGCCGACAAGATCCGAAATTTCGCAGTTTTTCGCCCTGCAAAATGCCATGAGGCTTTCTTTCAGGCTGAAAAAGATGTTTTTGCTGAAATAAACTGCAGAACCGATCTGTACGGCCTTAGCACCTGCCATTATGAACTCGAGAACATCCTCGAAGTTCGTAATACCGCCGCAGCCGATTACGGGTATCTTCAGTACCTTGTACAGATCGAAAACGCATTTCAGAGCTATGGGCTTTATAGCTGGACCGCTTACACCGCCCGAAACATTGCTGAGAACGGGTCTGCCTGAATTTATGTCGATCCTCATTCCTGGAAGCGTGTTCGATATAGCAACCGCATCAGCTCCTGCCTTTTCCAGTGCTTTTGCAAGATTTACGTAGTCGTGCATCGCGGAGAGCTTGGCAATCACCGGCTTTTCCGTCAAACCCTTCACAGCTTTTACAATTTCGCATGAAAGCTCGGGATCCCTGCCTATCTCCATCCCCGCACCCCTGACATGCGGGCAGCTTAGGTTGAGCTCGAAAGCATCTGCCATCGGAAATATTTCCGTTAGAGCTGAGAAATCCTCGGGATTTTTTCCGTAGAGGCTTACGATAAGCGGAGAAGCCCTGTTAAAGCTCCTAAGCTCTTCGGCAAATTTAACAGCGGGGGGGGATGCGAGGCCTACTGCGTTAAGAAGCCCGCACCTCCAGTTCAAAACGGTAGGATTCCTGTAACCTTCCCTGCCCTCGATGCTCACCGATTTCGTCACCACCGCCCCGGCTTCTTTTGCGATTTCATTGAGGGATGAAGAGGAGCTCCCGAGAACCCCGCTTGCAAGTATCAGCGGATTCCTGAGTTTAATTCCGCAGAGATCGACCTCAAGCATACCTGAAGGAGGATCGAGAAGTTATAAGTTTGTCGCTGTACAACGAAAAATTAATATAACTCCCCATACTTTTAGCGAAAAAACAAAAAGGAGGGATCGGAATGGCAGAGAATTCGGTGTTTGTTGGAAACAAGCCGGTTATGAATTACGTGCTTGCAGTGCTGACTCAGTTCAACAGCGGAGCCTCGGAGGTTTCAATAAAGGCCCGTGGTAGGGCGATAAGCAGGGCGGTCGATGTGGCAGAGATTGTCAGAAAGCGCTTCTTGCCCGATGTTGATGTGAGGGATATAAAGATCTCGACCGAGCAGGTTAGCAGCGAACAAGGAACAGCGAACGTATCTGCGATTGAGATTACCCTTTACAGGAAGTAAATTTTTATTTTTATTTTAATGATTTTTGAGATTATCGCCTTTGGTCATCCTAACATCACTGCTAGGCACAGAACGACTTTTGAGATAACCAAGGATTCAGAGATCACGAAGCGCGCCGACTGCATCATCGGTGTTAGGGCAGACAGGAGCATATCTGAGATTCCCGAAGAGGCAAAGAATGCAATTAAAAAAGGTGCCAGGGCTAGGATCGAGCTTTACCTTCCCGATTATGCTTTAAGGGACGAAGTTTTCGGCTTTGGTGATCGGAGAATGACCTTCTTGCATGAAAGAGACATTGTGATCAGAAAGAGCAAGTTTGTGTGCGGAAGAACGCTCCTGATTTCAGCCAGTAAGTCGGCCTTTGAGATAAACAGAGAAATTGTAGATCTTTTGAAGGATAAAAAAACAGAATTAAGACTTCTTTTTGAGGTTGAAGGCTAGATAGGTTGCAGCAGAGGCTAGCAATCCGGGAACTACCGGATAGGTGAAGTACACCGGGTAGAAGTAAACCTGCCAGATTATGCATACGGCCGTGGCAACGATCATGGAAGCGACAGCGGCTCCTTGGCTTGGCTTTTTGGAGTACAGCAGCGCCAGCAGGGGAATCAGGAATGCGGAGGTTATCACAGAGAAGCTAACTCCGACGATTCCGACAATGATGTCGGGGGGATTCACGGCAAAGGCAACGGGAATCAGCGCAAGCAAAGGGATTGAAATTCTCGTGAGCTTCAGGGCTGTGGAATCCTGAATCTTTGTGATGCTCTGGATGAGATCCCTGACGAGGGCGGTTGCAGATACGTGCACGAGGGAATTTATCGTCGACATCGCGGCCGCTATTATGGCGGTGAGAAGCAATGCGTTAATGCCCTCAGGAAGGACCTTCATCGCAATGTACGGCACAACTCTGTCAACATCTTTCAGAAAGGTCGAAGCTTCCTCCTTTTGGATCACCAGCCAACCAAACGGGCCTATGCTGAAGACGCAGATGGCAAAGATACCCACGATAAGCGGTGTCAGGATCATTCCGTAGGCAAGCACCCTCTGATCCTTGGCGGCGATGAACCTGACAACAAGCTGGGGGCTCGAAAGCTGGGCGACGCTAATCGCAAATGTGAGGCTTAGAACGAACGGAATGACCATTCCGGCATCAACAACAGGTTTTGGCCCGAGCTTTCCGAACTCGAAGAGCTCTGGCTTGGTCTGTGCCAAAGTACTGATGGCTGAAAAACCGCCGAAGTAGTAGAACAGGGATAAGAAGAGCAGAATGGCACCAAAAAGCATTATAAAACCCTGAATTATGTCTGTTGTAACGACAGCGCGGAATCCGCCGATTGCCGTGTAGAGGGCGACGATTACCGCCGTTATCAGCAGTCCTTCGAGGTAGCTAATCGGCAGCATGGTCTGGAGAAGGTTTCCGGCACCCTTGTAGATCGACACCATGTAGAATTCGAAGAAGAACAGAATTACGAGGGCGCAGATTATCTGTGCGCTTTTGCCGAAGGACTTCCCGAAGAGCTCTGGAATCGTCATTACGCCGTGCTGGTCGGCAATCCTCTTCATCGGAGGGGCAATTATCAGCCATGCCAGGATTGCGAAGAGAATGTGGAAGAAGATCAGAAACGCACTCCACTGGAATCCGAGCAAAAATCCAGTGCCGCCACCGCCCAGAAAGGCTGCGGTGCTGAAGTATGTTGCAAAGAATGAAAAGCTCACGGCCAAAGCTCCGAGTTTCTTTCCTGCGATGTAGAACTCGGGCAGATTTTTCGTCCTTCTGTACTCGTAAAGGCCTATTAACACCATTAAAATGAGGTAGGCGATAAAAACCCCGAGAATTAGCATCATAACAATCTCCTCGCCTTTCTGTACGCCACGATCAGACCGAGGAAGATCAGAAATACGGATGCTCCATAAACCGTTTCGATTATAAAAATGGGTGCCCAGAAAACCCAGAGCTTTGGCTCCGGGATGAATGGGCAAAGCTTAAATAGTTCTGTGTTGAAAAAGCCTTGGGGATGTTCCTTTGCAGAGGGAAGTCCAGAGCTGCGATATGGATATAGCCCATGCCTTAACGAGAGGCATGGGATGGGGGAGCTGTGAGCCCCCCGGACCGGCAGATGAGGTTGGCGGCGTAAAGCCCCAGCTAAACGCCGGAAGCTCCTGACTTCAGTCGTGGAGCAGCTCACCATGTCCTCACCACCCTCTTCGCCTTTCCCTCAAACCTCTCAAGCGCGCCCTTTTGAAGGGCAACAATTTCGGGATTTATCCCGATGAATTCCCTGAAATCCTTCGCGATCTTTGAGATCAGCCGGGAATCCCCCTCGAAAAGAACTCTAACCTTGGATCCGACCTCGATCTTGTACTGGGTTATTCCGTAGCCTGCAAGAATCCTCTCGACATCGCTCGGATAGAACTTTGCCCCGCTGTGGATTATCATGTCGTCCGTGCGCCCTTTAATCCTCCTAAGCGTCATGTGCTCGATTCCGCATTCGCATCGCTCCTTTGACACGATCTCCGAAATTTCACCGCTCCGGTACCTGATCAGGGGCATGGCCTCTCTGTTTATTGCGGTGTAAACGATCTCACCCTCCTCACCCTCGTCGAGCACCTCGCCCGTTTTCGGATCCACGACCTCGACGATGTAGTTGTCCTCCCACATGTGCAGGCCCCTTCTCAGCGGGCATTCAAACCCGACGGTGCCCACGCCCCCCATTTCTGTAAGTCCGGGGATATCGTAAGTTCTTGCCTCGAATGTTTCCTCTATCCTGTTTCTCATCTCATCGCTCCAGGGTTCGGCGCCGAGAAGCATTTTTTCCACCGGGAGTTCTGCAGGCTTGATTCCCAGCTCCTCAGCGACCTCAGCAATTCTCATCGGATAGCTTGCCGTTGCGCAGAGCACGGTTGTGCCGAAGTCGATCATGAAGCGGATCTGGTTTCTCGTATTTCCGGCACCGATGGGAATGACAAAGGCATTTATCGCATCTGCAGCGAAGTGGAACCCGAATCCGCCGTTCCAGAGGCCGAATGCGGGGGTGATCTGAATGACGTCTTTCTGTGTTATTCCGGCAATTTCAAAGGCCCTGAGCATCATCTCCTTCCACTGCTCGACATCCCTTCTCGTGTAGGGCACTATTACAGGCTGCCCGGTGGTGCCACCGCTCATCTGGATTCTCACTATCCTCCCCTTAGGCACGCAGCAGATCTTCAGCGGGTATGCGTCGCGCAGCTCTTGTTTTGTCGTGAATGGAAGCTTTGAGATCGTTTCTGGGGTTATTTTATCGAAGTCTATTCCGTTGAATTTTCTTCTGTAGAATTCCGAGCTCTCGTAAACGTATTTCAGCGTATGCCTTAGCCTTTTCTGCTTGATCTCCTCTATTTCCTTTCTGCTCATGCGAATGCCATTACTCACGCTAGAAGAGTATGTTCCCGATATTTAAGTTTTTGCCTTCTAAATGGGAATTTTTCCATCTTTGGTATGGGTATCCAAAAAGAGATCCAGAGATATAGAGGCTTGAGCTCAAAAGTACTCTCAAAAATGTTTAGAAAAAGAAAAAGTGAACAAATAGTTCAGGGAATTTCCAAAGGACAGGTCCATTCCCTGAAGGTCCTCAGACTTCACGTATCTCCTCTCATAGAGCTCCATGGCCTTCTTTAACCTCAGTTGCCCTTCTGCAGCCAATGCTGCAGCCCCAGCATGCGATTCTCTTTCTCAGAAATTCCTTGGCCAGTCTTTCACCGCTTATCTCATCCGCCCTCTCGTTGTAGGCTTTTTGTCAGTTTTAAAAAGGCAGGCCGCCTGCATTGTTGATAATGTTCACAAGCACGGCTGTACCGTACTTTGGCAGCCCTGTGCTTCGTTTCCCTGATGATGCCCTCGCTCAAATTCACGTTCAAAATTTTTCCCGTGTATCCCATACCCTGACCTCCTCCCCGCCCTAAAGGGCGAGGTTTGTTGCTAATATCATTTTCGTTAATTTCAAAATTGAAAATTTGAAAATGCTTATTTTTTGTAAAATCAACTGAACTCATGTTTGCGGCACCGAGAATTGAGTACGGGGATAAGGCTCTCGAAACTCTGAAGACCGAGGAATGCTCGAAGGCTCTTCTCATCACCGACGGAAATCTCAGAAAGCTGGGATATCCTGAACTCGTGCTCCAGAACTTGAATGCGAAGAAAGTGGAGGTTTATGACGATGTCAAGGGAGAGCCAGATGTGAATATGGCCACTAAATGCTCCGAATTTGCCAGGAAAGTCGATCCGGAGTTAATCGTGGCGCTTGGAGGTGGAAGCGTTATCGATCTTGCAAAATTTGCACGTGTGGCCATGGAAGTGAACATAGATCCCAGAGAAGTGAAAGCAAAGCTCAACCTGAGAGTCCTTGGATTCAGA
>QNUZ01000080.1 GCA_004347865.1 Archaeoglobi archaeon
GGCCTTTTTTGCAAGCATCACTGCCCAGGGGTCGCAGACCCGGACAGGACTTAGCTCATCGAAGTAGCAGTCCTCACAGAGAAAGATATTATCCTTTTTTACAGCCTCCCCCTCCTTTATCTCCTTTCCACACTTTGCGCATTTCATAAGGCAACACCATGATGGAAAAAGAGTGGGAAGACCTACGTTAAAAATATATTTTTTGTTACCTTTCTCATCAAGTACATGAGAGTGAGACTATGGGTTTTGAAGTAAAGCCCGTGGGTTTGGTGAGATCCCCTTACAGGAAGAACGGCGAAGCGCCCAATCAAGGAAGGTTCTCAGAAGAGATTTCCGAGATCGAGATCTTTCCGGAATTTGAAGAGGGTTTGAGGGACATCGAGACATGCTCACACCTCATTGTCCTCTACTGGCTCGACAGGGCCAGAAGAGATTCTCTAACGGCCATCCCGCCACATGACGGAAGGGAGCATGGGGTGTTTGCAACACGATCACCTAACAGACCAAATCCTATAGGTTTTGCCGTTGTAAAACTGCTTGAAAGGAAAGGAAGGTTCCTGAAGGTTAAATGGCTGGATGCACTGGACAAAACTCCGGTTTTGGATATTAAGCCGTATTCATCGAAGATTGATAGTGTTGAAATCGAAGATTGATAGTGTTGAAGAGGCAGAGATAGGCTGGTTTGAAGGTGGTAGGATGAGGGAGCTTTTGCTGAGGGCTAAGGAATTTCACGGCCATATATGTCCGTTTGTTGCACTCGGCGTCTGAATGTCTGTTTTGGCGATGGATGAACTTGGAGTTAGCAGGAGTGAGATCGCAAGCATTGGCGAGGAAATCCTTGCAATCGTGGAGTGCAACAACTGCTTAACTGATGGAGTTCAGGTTGCAACTGGATGCACGCTCGGAAACAACAGCCTGATCTATCTGGATCTGGGCAAAAATGCTTTGACCTACGACGACGTTGTTAAGAGGCTCATTGAGGAGTACAGGAGGCGTAGGCATGAGAAGGACTAACGCAGTTAAACTAGCGGTGGATGAGGAAACACATGAGAAGCTGAGGGAACTGGGCATAATCACGGCGAGGTGTTGGAACGAAGTGAACTGGCTGAGGATGCAGCAGTTCAAGAAGGGGGAGAGGGTAGACTTTGCCAGGACCGAAAAGGAGGCATACGAGAAGTACAAACACGTGTTGAAGGTCAATGCACAGCAAGTCGCTAGGAAGAACGCCGAGAGTTGGAGGGCTTCTTCTCCTTAATTAAGGCAAAGAGGGGGGAAAGTTGCCCAGGTATACCCCCACTGAGAAGGAGTGAACTTGGATAATTTTTTAAATCCTAGTGCTTGAATGACACTTGGAGTTTCAAGAAGTCTTAAGTGAAAGCCGCCGTAGCTCAGCTGGTGGAGCGTGTGGCTGTTAACCACATGGTCGCAGGTTCGAACCCTGCCGGCGGCGCCAGTCTTTTTTGATTTTAAAGCTCTACTGAAGCTCCTAACCAATAACGAATCCTTTGTATCCTGCAGAACTTCTTCAAGGCTTGCATCCCTGAATTCGGCTGGCTCCGCAAGAGACTATGGAGACATCTTGTTAAATTACCAGGCTTTCGAGCATCTTTTAAATCCAGCTCACAGCAAGATTCCATGGAACTCAACGTCCTTGTTGTTGGTGTTGGGGGTCAGGGGGCGCTTACGACAGCACATCTGATAGCGCGTGCGGCGATGAAAGCCGGACTGAACATCTTAGTCGCTGAAACACACGGAATGGCGCAAAGGGGCGGTAGCGTTGAGGTTCACGTCCGCATAGGGGATGTTATGTCTCCCCTAATTCCGGATTGCGGTGCGGACATCGTCTTGGCCCTCGAGCCATCTGAAGCTCTGAGGTATGCAAGATACCTGAAAGAAGATTCAAAGGTCTTTCTGAACTCGAGAAAGATAGTTCCCCCCTCGGTAACCGTAGGGCTGGCAACTTATCCGTCAATCGAGGAAATTGCTGAAAACCTGAAGAGGATCACCAAAAATGTTTACCTGATAAATGCCTCGGAAATTGCGGAGAGGGCGGGAGATGTACTGACTACCAACGTCGTAATCGTCGGAGTTATGCTTTCAATGCTGAAGTTGCCGTTTGGCGTCGAGCAAGTTGAAGAGGTTATAAGGGAAACAATGGGAAAAGTTGAACTAAACCTGAGGGCCCTAAGGATGGGCTACAACTTCAGATCAAACCAGCCCTCTGCAGAATAAGCAGATCTTCGGTGTCGATCTTTTCTCCCCTCTTGAACATCTCGTAGATCTCTTTCGCCTTCTTTATTAGCTCCTCCTTTTCGATTTGCTCTTTCGTCTTGTACTGCTTCGACTTGAGAGCCTTTATTACCTTCTCCAGATCCTTGATGTCCTTTCTCCTCCTGACAGCTTCAGCATGGCATCTATCTGCTTCCTTTTTGCTTTCCGAGAATTTTGCATGCATTTCATCCGCAAGCTTTCTCTTTTCGTCCAGCTCTTTCACGGTCTTCATCAGCTCCTCGTGATACTTATCGGCCTCTTCGCCGAAGGCTTTCATCTCATTCGAAATTTCCCTGACCTTGTCCTTTAGTTCTCTGATCCGGGCTATTAACCTCTTAAACTCCTCATGCTGTTCAAGCTGCGCCTTTCTTTCTTCAAGCTCTCTCTTCAGCTTGGAAATCCTCTCAACTATTGCTCTCTCCTTTTCTATACTCATCACAGTTGTCTGCTGCTTGAATTCCAGTTTTCTTATCTCTTTCTCGATTTCTCCAAGCGGCCTACCGCCTTGATCGATCTTCTTTCTTAACCTGTCGACTTCCTTGTAGAGCTTGTCTATTTCCTCATAGAGTTCGTTTTTCTTAGCCTTTAGCTCCTTTGTCTTGCTGTTAAGCTCATCTCTCTTCGCTCTAAGTTCCTTGACTTTTTCAACCATCTCCTTTACTTCCTTGTTCAGCTCGTCTCTCTTTTTTGCGCATTCCTTCGCTAACTGATTTAATTCATCCCTCCTTTTTGTGAACTCCTGCAATTCCTTTTCCAGCTCTGCCTTTCTCTCTTCAAGTTTCTCCAACATCATGCTCTCACAACAGCCCATTTATTTTGGTGTTGTGCAGAGATGTTTTCATCTGGATTTAAATTTTTCTCTATGGAATCGCTACCGGGCGATGATCAAGCTCTTCCAGCCTGCAGTCTTCGGGCGATTTATCATTCCTCAACCTCAGAAAAACTGGGGCCCTGAGTTTCAGATCTGAAGTTAGCTCTAGGAATTCGACCTCGCAGACGTACTCGGGTCTGCACCAGTGTACGGTTCTCTGGGCTTCGATCGGAAAGTACGGTTCCTTTATCTCAATTTCCTTCAGCTTCTTTGAGAACCAGCGCAGAAATTCGGAATCGAATCCTGTACCAACCTGCCCAACGTGCACGAAACCGTTTCCGGATTTCAGCGCCAGAATAAGGGATCCAAATGTTTCGCTCCTTTCCCCTTCACCTTCCAGCCAGCCAACGATTATGAAATCCCCTGTATTTCTCTTTTTGATCTTAATCCAGAAATCCGATCTCTTTCCTGGAATGTAGGGGCTGTTCTTCTTTTTTCCCACGATTCCCTCTATTCCGGCTCTGCAGACTCTCTCGTAGAGCTCCTCTCCTTTCCCCTCAATGTAGTCCACAAGGGCTATTCTCTTCGTTTCCGAGCCGACTCCATCAAGTATCTTCTTTCTCTCTTCTAGGGTTTTTTTGAAAAGCCAGCCATTTGTCTCGGTGTAAAGAACGTCGAAAACAAAATAGTTTGCGGGAGTTCTTTTAGCCAGAATGGAGGCCTTGAACCTGCTCTCAACATGGTCCCTCTGCTGGAGCAGGTAGAAGGATGGTTTGTTGCCTTCAAAGACGACTATCTCCCCGTCAAGTACGGCATTCTCGGAAACAAAATCCAGAAGTTCCAGTTCGGGGTATCTGTGTGAGATCTCCATCAACCTCCTGTTCTGGATCCTTATCCTTTCGTTGTCCAGATCCACAAAGGCTATGGCCCTCGTTCCATCCCATTTTATCTCAAAAAGATAATCCTGACTGCTGAACGGCTTTCCGCGAACTCCCAGCATCGGTTTTATTCTCTCCTCAAACCAGCTCATTTGACGGCCTCAAGGCTGGCTTTAAGTGCATCCATTAGCGATCTTGCGGTAGGAATTTCTTCTGTTACGACAACTTCCCTTCCTGCCAGTTTTGCTTCTATCAGCCTCATGAGAGCTTCTTTGTATTCATTTCTGAACTCTTCAAGCTTTAGAGGCTTTTTCATTGCGAGAACGAGTTTTATTGCGAGTTCAAGTTCTTCTTTGCTTATGTCTGCCTTTAAATCCCATCCAGCTATCTCCTTCGGACTGCGGACTTCATCGATGTAATGCAGATTTGCCAGTAGAATTCCGCCGTCAAACTCCTTTAAAGCCACAAGCCCTTCCCTTCCTCTGGTTGCGATTTTCCCGATGCCCATCAGCTTTGTCTCTCTCATAGCCTCTTTTAGCAGGTAGTAAGCCTTCTCTGCACCCTTATCGGGGACCAGATAGTAGAACTGGCTGTAGTAGATTAGCCCGAGCTCAGATGGTTCGAAGAATTGCTTTATGTCGATGCTCTTGGCACTCTTAAGAGGAATTTTTTCCAGATCCTCATCCGTTAGGATCACGTATTCGTTTTTGGAGATCTCGTAGCTCCTCGTTATCTCCTCATCCTTAACTTCTTCTCCGCACTTCTCACAGAACTTTCTGTACCTTATCCTCCCTCCATCCTTTGAATGAAGAAGGGTGAATTTTATCTCCTTGGGAACAGCGGTATTGTAGGCCTTTACAGGGATTGAAACCAATCCAAAGCTTATCGAACCCTTCCAGCTGGCTCTCATAAAGAAATGTCATTATGAAGATAAATATATCTCTCCATCCATCTCGCAAAATAATTTATAGAATAGCGGTTAAAAAATTGTGTTCCACAAAGATTAAATCTTTTAACAATTTAGGGAATTCGTGGAAAAGCTAACGACTCTGCTTGAGAGGGGCGAAGGTGAGAATGTTGAGTTCAAGGAGTACCTAAGCTCCATTCACCTCAGGGAGAATCGCTTCAGACAGCTGGCCTGCCAGATGAACCACAGGGTTATAATGGGAAGGGGAAAGGCCTACTACGTTATCGGTGTTTCCGATTCTGGAGTTGTAAAGGGCATAGATGAGGAGAAATTCAACGAAACGGTAGAAGTTCTGAGAAAGATTGCGAATGAGATCGAAGCGGAAATCGGTGCTGTTGAAAAATACTGTGTTAACGGCGGCCATGTTGGAATAGTCGAAATAGTGAAATCGAATGCAAAGGAGCACATTCTCATAGGCACAGCTGGACACGTTGACCACGGAAAGTCCACTCTTGTTGGTTCTCTGATTACGGGGATTCCCGATGATGGCGACGGAGCAACCAGGATCTTTCTGGACGTCCTGAAGCACGAAATAGAGCGCGGACTAAGTGCGGATCTGAGCTTCGCTGTTTTTGGTTTCAGGAACGGTAAAATTCTGAGGCTGAAGAACCCGATGAGCAAAGAGGAAAAGGCAAGAATTGTTGAAAGGGCTGATAAGCTTGTTAGCTTCGTCGACACCGTCGGGCATGAACCCTGGCTCAGAACCACAATTCGCGGCCTTCTCGGGCAGAAAATAGACTACGGATTGCTCGTGGTCGCTGCAAATGACGGGGTCATGAGGACGACAAAGGAGCACCTCGGAATACTCCTGGCCATGGAGCTTCCCGTGATCGTTGCGATTACGAAGGTTGATATGGTCGGGGAGGAGAGAGTCAGGGAAGTCATCTCCCAGGTTTCTAACCTGCTGAGATCCGTCGGAAGAATCCCGTATCTGGTAAGGGATGGCAAGGATGTGGCAAAGGCATCGAACTTAATTTCGGAGAACAGGTATTTGGTTCCGGTAATCGAGACTTCTGCGGTTACGCTTGAAGGCTACGATCTCCTCGAAGAGCTGCTTTACAGGCTGCCCAAGCGATACACGGCAGAAAAGGACTTTCTCATGTACATCGACAAGGTTTACAGAGTCACGGGTGTTGGTGTTGTCGTAAGCGGTTGCGTTAAGTCGGGGGAGCTCAGAGAGGGCGATGACGTGTTCATAGGTCCCTTTGATGACGGCAGTTTCAGGCAGGTAAAGGTGGCGAGCATAGAGATGCATCACTACAGGATAAGCAAGACGAAGTGCGGCGACATCGTGGGAATCGCTGTTAAGGGAGTGAAGTTCGAGGAGATCCGGAGGGGTATGGTTCTGAGCAGGAGGCTTCCGAGGGCCGTGAGGGAGTTCGAAGCCGACGTTTACGTCTTCACGCACCCCACCCTCATAAAGCCAGGATACGAACCCGTGCTGCACTCGGAGACAATAGCCGAGACTGTAACCTTTAAATCGATCGAGAAGGGTTACCTGAAGGCTGGGGACAGGGACAGGGTCCGTATACGCTTCAAATATCATCCGCAGTGTATTTTCGAAGGGCAGAAGTTTATCTTCAGGGAGAGCAGGAGCAAGGGAATGGGAGAGGTTATTCGGGTGATTGGGTAGAGATATGTTTTTATAATTAAAGGTAAACCAATTCGCATGGAAGAAAACATCACCAGAATCGGTGTAAGTCTCCCAAAAAACCTTTTAGATGAGTTTGACCGTATAATAAAAAATCGTGGTTACTCCTCAAGGAGCGAGGCAATAAGGGATGCAATCCGTGGTTATATCGCGGATTACAAGTGGCTTGAAAGCGAAAAGGGCGACGTCATCGGTGTGCTCGTTGTTGTTTATGACCACCACGTGAGGGGGGTTAGCGATGCCATCATATCGCTACAGCATCAATTTGCGAACATAATCACCTCAAACATGCACGTGCATCTCAGCGAAGAGCAGTGTCTGGAGATAATAGTCGTAAAGGGCAACATGGAGGATATAAAGAAGCTTGTGGACAGAATTTCCGCAACAAGGGGAGTTCTCAACCACAAGATGATAACGGCGCAGAAGGAAATTCAGTGAGCTACTCCAGGACTGAAGTCGGGAGCTTCCGGCATCCCAGAGCTAAGGCTCTGGGTTTTCTGGGCACCCATTTTTATAAACGAGTGCGTCGACTACCACGTGCGCAACCCCTGGGGCGTAGTTTTTGACCTTTCGGAATTCCACTATTTTGCATTCTCTTCCAAGCTTTCTGCAGACCCTCTGAACTCGGAGTACAGGCCTTTCAAGCACTTTAATGGGGGTCGATTCGTGATAGTGCACGAATCCCCTTCTATCTATAGCTCTTATGGCTGTTTCAAGGAAATCCTGGCAGAATATGTGCCCCATAATTACCCTGTCAGCAACACCCTCGGGAGTTACGAACATCGAGTCTCCGAGCACTGGCAGAACGTTTCTAAGCTTGTTCAAACGAATGTTTTCCAGCAAATAGCCGTAGGCTTCGGGATTGAGCTCGATTGCGTATATCTTTTCAGCCCTCTTTGCGGCGGGAATCGTAAAGTATCCTATTCCTGCAAACATGTCCACGACAACCTCTCCTTCCGTCTTTTCCGAAATTCTTTGCCTTTCATGCTGGTTTCCCAGGCTGAACATGACCTTGGTAACGTCAAGCTTGAACATGCAGCCGTTTTCGACATGTATGGTTTCGCTCCCGTTTCCGGCAAGAAGTTCGAGCTTTGGCCTCCTAATCATCCCTTCTCTGCCCAGATCCCTCCAGACGGATTTAATTCTCGGATTCGAGGCCATGATTGAATTCGCTATTTCTTTTGCGTATTCTTCAACCTCCTCCCTGAGTTTCACAATCGCGATGTCCCCGATAATCTTGTAGCTGGTCGGCAAAAAATTTCTAACGCTCGCTGGGACTTTTTCGGATACCAATTCCAGAAACTTCCTCCTTGGATTTTCCACAGGAATTTCCTGATCCACTATCTCGAAACCTCTGAAATTCTGCTCAAAACCATCCAATATCGGAATCTCGACATATTCTCCGTCCGTTTTGATTAGCCTGCGCCTGTCCTTGGCTCCGATTCTCTCCGCAAGTCTTCTAACTTCTTCCGCATTCTCTTTTCTGACCCTGACCGCCTTCATAGATCAACGGGGAAGGCGTATGTTCGGTTTCTGTATTCGAAGACAAAAACTTCCTTTCCAACTTCAGCTCCGAAGGGCCTCTGAACGATGACAACGTTCCCGTTCTCGGTCATAACCTCTGCAGAGCTTTCGTCAAGGTTTGTTATAATCCCCCAGCCGAGAGAATTCCTTCGGACTGCGACTGAAGTTTCAAAAATGTTTGCATGCTTACCCGTAAAAATGTCAATCCCCTTGCCAAGTCTGGCGTTTTTAACAACGTAAAGCGTCTCGTTTTTGACAACAACATCCATGTCCTCGTATTCGGGCAATTTGATGAGAAAAGTAAAGCGATACCTGTCCCTTCCGTCAACTCTCGTGTGCAGCTTTCTCGTTTCGAAAACTCTTCCCCCAAACTCCTCTGAAATTCTCTTCGAAATCTTCTCTCCAAGTTTCCTACTTCCCAGATAAAAGTCTATACCGTTTTTAACAATCTCAAACTTCGACAGAAATTCTTTTTCACCTTCGCTTTCAGAGATGGTTTTTCTTACAATTTCCTTGGCTATCTCTAGCTCCTTTTCTCTAAGCTCCCTTCCAACAGCCCTGATCTGAACTATTGACTCGTAATATCCGCCGCTTTCCATCGAACACCTGGGACAGGAGATTCTGCGAACCCTGTAGTTTAACGGCACCGTGACCTCCACGGGATCCCCATTCAGAACCCCTCTCAAAACTGCTGCCTTTTCCATGATGATTATTTCGTGAACGTCGAAATTGGGTTCAACCCGAAGTTTCTCGGAGACCATTCTCTGAATGGCCTCGCTAAAATCAATTTTAGTCCAGCTTTTTCCAATTTTAACGGAATTGCATTTGCTGCAAAATTCCAGATTAAAATTTTCAATAAAGGCTACCTTTTTCCTTTCGGCGAGGCATTCCCCACATATCCTGTATTCTCCTTCCTTTCCGCAGATTACGCATTTCACAATTATCCTATGCAGTGTAGATTAATAAAATGTTCTTGGAAGAGAGGTTTTTTGGAATCAACAGTTATAAAAATGGGTGCCCAGAAAACCCGGAGCTTTAGCTCTAGGATGAACGGGCAAAGCTTAAATAGTTCTGCGTTGAAAAAGCCTTGGGGATGTTCCTTGCAGAGGGAAGCCCAGATATGCGTTGTAGGCAAGGTCTTCAGGCCGAATAAATCAAAAGTCCTGGCTTTGAATAAAACGCTCAGAGAGTATTTTAAACTCGTTAAATGGTATCTGGGCTACAATTCCACATCGAAGAAGTTTTTGCATGAAAAATGCTATGAAGACGCAAAAAGGCTGTTTAATCTCAACACAGCTTTAATCCAGACAGCCAGAGATAAGGCTGTCGAGATCCTGAAGAGCTTTGAGGAGAACAGAAAAGAAGGCAGCGTTTTAAAGCTTAAAAGGATTTCCATCCGCTTCGACAGGAGATGCTACAGTTTTTCAAAAACAAACAACGCTCTAACGCCGTACTGGCTTACACTGAGCCTTAACAGAGAGGAGAGAATAAGCCTGCCAATAGTCTTCGGTGAAA
>QNUZ01000081.1 GCA_004347865.1 Archaeoglobi archaeon
CAGAGGATCGAGGATTTTGGTGATTTAAAAACCCTAGTTGATGGCGATTGGGCTTGCTATATAACTTACAAAACGAAGAAACCCTCATTTGTAGACTGCTCGAAGGTGGGCTTTAACAGGAAGAGGGTGGAGTTTCTAGTAAAGGAGAACTTTGCAGTTCTGGCTTTGCCCTTGGTTGGTTATGAAACGAAGCTTGAAGGTTGGAACAGAAAAGCGCTGGATTTCCTTGCTGAGGACAACCTTGATGTTTCCAGTTTTAAAACGGAGCACAAGGAGTTTTCTTCTAGCGGTTCATACCGCGCTGCAGGCTTGCCTGTGGCAATAACTGAGCTAGAATTCGATGGGGAGTTTTTTGAATTCTATCTTCCCGCAGGTTGCTATGGAACAGTTCTATTAAGAGAGTTTGTCAAGAAACAGCCTTAGAATCGAGAGAAAAGCTTTATAAAAATAGGTGCCCAGAAAGCCCAGAGCTTTAGCTCTGGGGTGAATAGGAAAAGTTTAAATAGTTCTGTGTTAGAGAGCTCTTGGGGACGTTCCCTTGCAGAGGTAAGTCCAGATCTGCGAGATGAATATAACCCATGCCTTAACGAGAGGCATGGGATGGGGGAGCTTGGCTTTAGAACCGGCAGATGAGGGGAAGGGATGAAGAATCCCTTAACGCCGGAAGCTCCCGAGTTTAGTCGTGGAGTGGCTCACTAATCAGGAAATCCAAAAATGGCTATGATGGGTGTAAATCCGAGCCTGATAGTAAGGGACAAGCCCTATACCAAGGAGGAGTTGATGGAGGCTTTAAGGCTTGCAATTTCCGCGGAGCTGGATGCAATAAACCTATACGAGCAAATGGCCAAATTTACGCAGGATGAAAAATGCAAGAAGATGTTTCTCGACGTTGCGAAAGAGGAAAAAACTCATGTCGGCGAGTTTTTGGCATTGCTCCTGAGCTTGGATATTCAGCAGGTTAAAGAGCTGAAAGAAGGATTTAAAGAGGTAGAAGAAGAAACTGGAATAAAAACGACCCTTTAATGGACAGAATAAATTTTGATTTGGAATTCGTTCCGCTAATCATTGCCGGAACCAAGAAGACAACTATTAGGAAGGGAATAAAGAGCTATCCGGTAGGGAGAATAGTCGAGCTAACTGCAGACAGCAAACGGTTTGCAATGGCTAGAGTTAAGAAAGTCGTAGTGAAGAGAGTATCAGAATTGAGCGAAGAAGATGCAAAAACTGATGGTTTCGAAAGTAGAGAAGAACTGCTCAGGACATTGAAGAGGATATACGGAGAAATAAATGAATCGGAATTCGTTACAATTGTTCACTTTGAGGTCATAAGTCTTTAGAGATGGCAAGCATGAGTTGTTCGAATTCCTTAACGAGTCTCGATTTTCTGTAACCGTGATCAATGAAGTCCCAAGGTAGTTCAGCGTCGATTTTAATAGCATCTAGAAATCCGAGATATCTACGATAGTTTTCTCCCTCTAGGATACCTGAAACGCTTTGATCTCCTCTTGCAAGGATTGTCTGGATAACGAATTCGTTCAGATTCGGTTTAGAAAGCTCTATTCCGCATCTTTGTGAAAGCATACTCAGCAATTCTACCTTTTTCTTCAACCCAGCGACTCCACCATGCCCTCCAAAACTAAGCCACTGCAAAGGTGTATGGGGCTTAGGAACAAGTGGATTCACCGAGATCTCAATCTTCGGAATGTACTTTTTTAATTCCTCCCCTTGTTCTACAATTCTTCGAACGTCGTCTATACTTTCTCCGGGAATTCCTATCATATAATAGAGCTTGAGCTTTTCGAATTTTCCTGCGGAGATCTCTGCTACCATTTTTACGTCTTCAAAGCTGAACCCCTTCTTCAGGAACTCCGAAAGTTCTGTAGAGGCTGTTTCAGGAGCCAATGTTATGGTTCTTACGTTTCCGGCTCTTAGAAGCTCTAAAAGCTCCTCATCGAGGGTATCTGCCCTGAGAGAACTTGGAGAGACCTCGAATCCTTTTTCAATAAAAATTTGCAGAATATCCTTAAAATTTGGGTGATCGGTGGGTGAAGGGGCTATAATAGCCACCTTGTTCACCCCTTTAATTTCAGGCAAATCCTCAACCCCTCTCCAGCGTGGGGGAGCATAGATCTGCCTTACAAGGCAAAAAGTACACTTTCGAATACAGCCTCTGCCGATCTCAAGTAAAAAACATCTTCCGTAAGCCCCATCTGCTATTATCTCGTTCTCAAGATGCTTTCCAAGCTTTGGGAAAACTCTTCTAACTTTTTCTTCCTTTCCTGTATAGATTCCTTTGATTCCACAAAGCTCTTCGGGAGATCTCACACTCAAAATCTCTTGAAGTCTTCCTTCAACTTCTCCAATGAAGAAAGCGTCAAAAAATTGGAGCAATGGTTTTGGATTTTCCATCACACAGGGACCACCTGCAATCTTTATCCCTTTGAAATTGCTTTTTCTGATAATCTCGACTGTTTTGAAGTAATCCGTCTCGTATTGAAGGCTGAAAAGAGCGAAGTCAAACTCTGAGAGCGGTGTCTGGGATTCAAGGCTTTTTAGCCCATCGAATATGTCTGCATAAAACCTTTCGCAGATGGCGAACTCATTTACCTCAGCGTAAATCTGCTGAATGCCTATGTTTGCTATCCCCCCAACGTATCGGTTTGGATATACAAGCGCAACCTTCTTCAGACCCTTCCGGAATTTACGCTGGAATGGATTGAACTCCATAATCCTTCAATTTAACGTCGGCAAAAAGATTTTAACTTTTCCCGCACTCATATTTGCATGAATATAATCGAAGCGGCAAATAACCTGTACCTAGTGGACCTCCCCCAGAACCTAGAGGGCTTCAGGAAGTTCATAAGCTGTTGGGTGGTAAAAAACGGGTCTAAAGCTATGCTTGTCGATGTCGGCCCGAAATCGACCATTCCCAAGCTGATAGAAGCTCTAAACTTTCTCGGAATAAAAAAAGTTGAATTTATACTCCTAACTCACATTCATCTGGATCACTCAGGTGGAATCGCTGAAATTCTTGAAAGATTCCCTGATGCGAAAGTTGTTGCTCACAAAAGTGCTATAAAGCATTTAATAAACCCTGAAAAGCTTTGGAAAGCCTCTTTGGAGACTATTGGAGAAATAGCGAAATCGTACGGGGAGCCGAGGGGGATAAGCGAGTCAAATATATATTCCGGAAAGCCGGAATTTGCGGGAAACAGCGTTGAGATCATAGAAACCCCCGGACATGCTCCCCATCACCAAAGCTACCTTTTTGGCGAATTCCTTTTCATTGGGGAGTGCGTAGGGGTTCACGTTCCGCTTAAGAACGACTACTATCTGCGTCCCGCAACCCCGCCAAAGTTTTACTACGAACCGGCTATGGCCAGTCTAGAGAAAATTCTTAAACTCGGAAGCAAGCGAGTTTGCTTCGCCCATTTCGGATTCAAGAGAGACAGCATTGAGATTGCGGAAAGGGCTATGAAGCAGCTCAGACTGTGGGTTTCAACAGTTTATGAGATAGCCTGCAGGAGAGACATAAGAGACGAAAAAGAGATTTGCAGAATTGCGAAGGAAGAACTGCTGGAGAAAGACACCAAGTTCTCGAATTATAGGCTCCTAGATGATGACATAAAGAGGAGAGAGGACTTTTTCATCGCAAATACTCTAAAAGGCATCCAGGAATACGTTTACGAGACTCACTGTATTTGAGGTGCTCGATTGGAGGCAAAAGACTGGGCAAGAATACTGGTTGAGATAAGGAAAAGCCTTATAAAAATCTTCACAATTTTAGTCATTTCTATCATCGTTTCTTTTCCGTTTACCGCCAGCATCATCCAATTTGTCATTGATGAGCTTTATCCGAGGCCATTACTAAGTACCGAAGAGATTCAGAGAATCTCAGAAGAGCTCCAGAAATCGGCAGATAACTTAAAGAACGCCAGCGCAACCGATGCTTTACAGGAGCTCAGAAAAATTTCAAAGCTGATTTCCCCATATGCCGGTCCAGTGGTACTAACGCCTCTGGAAGTTCTGGTACTCAGCATAAAGATTTCCATCGCGATCGGTATAGCTTCGGTGATACCCTACATAATATTCCTAGCAAGCCGAGCTCTGAAATCCAGAGGCCTTTTCAAAACGTCTACCATATATTACGTGATCTCATCGCTCATTCTCTTCTTTGTTGGAGTTATATACGGTTTCTTTATATTAAAAATCATAATTCAATTTCTCCATAATATCACGGTATCCCAAGGAGTGATCCCCCTGTACAGCTTGGCCGAATTTGTGAACTTCGCCCTTTTCATGATCTTCATATTCGGCTTTTTCTTCCAGATTCCCGTAGTAATGGTATTCCTTACTAGGAACCGGATTGTGCAATATGAGACCATAAAATACTATCGCAGGCACTGTTACGTGCTCTTTTTCGTTATATCGGCAATAGTGACACCCACGGTGGACGTTTTTACCCAGACAATGCTTGCAATTCCAATGATACTGCTGTTTGAGTTTGGTCTCTTATTCTCAAAGATATTCAGTCCTGCTCAGTCCTGACGGACTCCACAATCTTCTTCCCAGCAACGACTTCGTCAATACTGTGCACGACCCCTCCTAGATCCTCTATGACTCTTCTGATCTCATCGTAGTCCATATCCGTGCCCACAATTGTGATCTTCACTGACTCTGTCTCTTGGTCAATCTCGGACAGGGTAATATTAACGCCCTCAACGTTCTCCAGCTGGCTAAGCTTCATCGCAAAGAATACATTTGAAGGTTCATGCGACTTCAGAACGTCGAGCACCACTCTTCTCAGTCCCCCCATACAAAAATTTATTACCATAAGTATTTCAAAGTTTTTGTATGTTTGATCTGCATACGCATTCGATCTTCAGCGATGGCGATCTTTTGCCCAGCGAGATGGTAAGAAGAATTTCGGCACACGGAAATAAAGGATTTGCGATCACCGATCATGCGGACTTCTCGAACATCTCTTCTATACTCTCGAATTTACTGAAGCTGAAGGATTTCGAATACGAGATTGAGTTTCTTGTTGGTGTGGAAATAACACACGTTCCACCAAGGCTAATAGGCAGGGCGGTGGAGCTTGCTTGGAAAGAGGGGGCAGAAATAGTCGTTGTTCACGGTGAAACAATTGCAGAGCCCGTTGCGGAAGGAACGAATGCTAGTGCATTGCAGGAAGAGATAAACATACTGGCCCATCCCGGGTTGATTAGGGAAGAGGATGCTGAAAAGGCAAGAGAAAATGGGATACATCTCGAGATATCTGCCCGAAAGGGGCACAGTCTGACAAACGGACATGTTGCAAGAATTGCCGAGAAGTTTTCGTGCAAACTAGTCATAAACACGGACATGCATTCTCCATCGGACATCATAAACGACTCTATTGCAAGGAAGATAATTGTGGGCGCAGGGATACGGAATGCGGAGGAGGTTCTTGGGAATAACGAAAAGCTTTTCAGGAAGCTCAAGAAGTAGTTTTGTTCCAGAGAACGATTGAGGTGGCAGATAAGATCATTATACCTCCCAATATCTGCGTTGTACTTAGGATCTCTCCAAAGTACGAAAATCCAACCAATACTGCAAAAAACGGCTCGATTAAAGCTATAATTGGTGCATTCTGCAGCTTAACACTTCTAACCCCGTATATGAAAAGCGTGAACGGAATTGCCGTCGGAATTAATCCGAGTCCGATTGCCCAGAAGATAGGAAAATCTGTGAAGTTTAGTATCGAGTACGGCAAAAGCAACAGTGATCCAAAAAAGACGTTGAAAAAGGTAACCTGAAACGGTGAAACATCCTTGACTTTCTTAGTTAATACAAAAACAATTGCATAGCTTATTCCAGATATTATTCCGGAAATCAGCCCGAGATTCAGTTCAGCATAGGGTGAAAGCATTAGATACAAACCTGAGAACCCCAATGGGAGTGAGATCAGAGTTCTTTCCTCTATCCTCTCACCTTGGATAATTGCGAATATTAAAACGTAGATAGGAGCAGTATATAGGAGCAAGGCCGCAGTTCCTGCTTCGATGTTCTGTATTGCATTGATGTAGGATACTATCGTGAGCAGATTGAATGTTGCAAGAGCGATTAGTGGCTTACCAATTCTGAAGTTCTCTTTTGCAAGGAGAGCGAAGGGGAATAAGAATACAGTTGCAAAGAAGAGGCGGAGAAAAGCCACAAAAAATGGGTCGCTGCTAGTGTTTCGAACAAAAATGGATATCGTACCCATTAAGATTGCCGAAAAAAGGATGGCAAATTCTCCTCTCATCAGGTATCTGGGAGAGTTCCCTTCAGATATTCTTCATACGCTTTCAGATCAAAATAACCGTGCCCGCTCAAATTGAAAACTATAATCTTCTCTTCTCCAGCCCTTTTCGCCTCCAAAGCCTTGTCAATTGCCACTTTGACCGCATGTGCACTTTCTGGGGCTGGAACTATTCCCTCAGCTCTCGAAAAGAGTACTCCGGCCTCGAAAACTTCGAGCTGCCCTAAAGCGACGGGCTTCATTATCCCATTTTTGACAAGTATGCATAGCGATGGGGCCATTCCGTGGTAGCGAAGCCCTCCCGCGTGGATCGGCGGCGGAATAAAGTCGTGTCCGAGAGTATACATCATCAAAAGCGGGGTCAAGCCGGCGGTATCACCGAAATCGTATCTGTACTCGCCCGAAGTCAGCGTTGGGCATGCTCTTGGCTCTACTGCGATCAATTCTATTCCCTCCTTTTCAGCATCTTTCACGAACGGATAGCTGAATCCGGCATAGTTGCTACCACCGCCTACACAGCCGATCAAGTAGTCTGGTTTCAGATCGAGAAGTTCGAGCTGTTTCTTAACTTCAAGGCCTACGATTGTCTGGTGCAGAAGAACATGGTTGAGCACACTTCCAAGGCTGTATTTCGTGTTCTCACTCTTAACAGCTGTCTCAACGGCTTCGCTGATTGCAATTCCGAGGCTTCCAGGGCAATTTGGATCCTTTTCAAGGATTCTTCTTCCGCTTTCAGTTAACTTGCTCGGGGAAGGGATCACCTCGGCTTTCCAAGTTTCCATTAGAACTCTTCGGTAGGGCTTCTGTTCGTAGCTGGCCTTTACCATATAAACCCTGCATTTAAGCCCAAAGAGATTTGTGGCGAAGGCCAGTGCTGACCCCCACTGTCCTGCACCCGTTTCAGTCGTGAGCATTTCTACACCTTCTTTCATGTTATAATAAGCCTGAGCAATTGCTGTGTTCGGCTTGTGGCTTCCCGGTGGGCTGACACCTTCGTATTTGTAAAAGATCTTCGCAGGCGTCTTCAGAGCTTTTTCAAGTCTCTCGGCCCTGATCAGCGGGGTCGGACGGTAGAGTCTGTATATCTCGAGCACCTCCTCCGGGATTCTGATCCATCTTTCCTCGCTCATCTCTTGCCTTATCAGAGACTTGGGGAATACTGGCTCGAGTTCATGAGGCTTTATTGGTTCTTTTGTCGCAGGATTCAGTGGTGGGGGAATCTTTTCCGGAAGATCCGGGATTATGTTGTACCACTTTTTTGGCAAGTACTCTTCATCCAAAACGTATCTGCTCATACTTGCTGAGAGTTTTCCCGCTATATAACCCTTTTCCTGAAAAAAAGGATTAGTTGCTCAAAAACTCCTGTATTTGCTCTATTGCTTCAACTATTCTCGGTCCCGGGCGGGATATTATGTCTGAGTCTATGACGAAGACCTTCCCGTTTTTAACCGCATTAACGTTCTTAAGCCTGCTATCTGAGAGCACCCAATCGTAAACGATATCTCTTCCTCCCCCCATTCCGCTGCCGCTACTCACGATTATTACATCTGGACTCGCCCTGATCAGGTCTTCAACGCTAATGGCTCTCCAGCCTGTGAAATTAAAAGCATTCACTCCGCCAGCGATCGAAATGGCTTCGTCTATGAACGTCTCCCTGCCACTAACGAAGATCGGATCGTTCCAGATTATGTGAACAACCTTTTTTCCACTCCTCTCATTTGCCTTTATTTTTGATATTCTCTCTTCCATCTCCTTCACGAGCTTTTCAGCATTCTCGTAATTCCCGGTTGCCTTTCCTATTGCAAGAATTGACCTCTCTATTCCTTTTATGTCCTTTGGATCAAAGGCCAGCACTTTCGTGTATTTTCTCAGTGTCTCTATTGTCCCCAAGCCGTTGCCGTAGGAAGCCAAAACGAGATCAGGCTTCAATGCAATAACCTTTTCAATGTTCACGGTTGAATAACCCCCAATCCTTTGAATTTCCCCTCTTTTCACCTTCTCTATCACTTCTGGAGGGTAATTGCAGAAGTCCGTTACTCCAACGACTCTGTCTCCAGCTCCAATGGCAAAAAGTATCTCAGTGTTGCTCGGAGATAGCGACACTATTCTCTGGGGGTTTCCAGCGGTTATTTCATAGCCCGTATCATCAAATGAAAGATTAAAGAGAGAAATTTCTTCTGATCCCTTTTGTTCGATTTCGGGGGTTGTTACTGGAACCTTTACACCTTCTTCAGCCTGCTGAACGCATAGAACATCGAAAGTACAGAGCACTATGATTAGAGCAATCCAGAGTTTTATCTTCGCAGCCATAGAGCAAGACCAACTAAAAATGCTGCAATAGCGATTCCAAGTACTACGAGCAGTTTAAAATCGACTGAAGCGTGTTCAGCAATCTCCTTTGATGGGCTTTCAGCTGTTTTTGGAGTTTCGACTTTTCCTTCATGCGGCGGCGTTATCTGGACCGTAGGCATTACCTGCCTCTCCTCAGCGATTGCGAAAATGCTGAAGCTCGGTGTATAGGCCCTGTAATAATTGTAGCTATCATCAAAGCCGAGAGGCTCGGTTTCAAGCCTGATCCAGTTACTGCCATTGAATTTCATAAGAACATAGCTTCCTTTCGAATCCCTCGGAACTGCAAATTTGATGTATCCGCTTACGTTCGACGGCGTAACGTTTATTGAAAGGTAAAGGATCGCATTCTCAAGCCTAATTTTATCTGGTACCTCTTTTAACCTTTCAACGCTCACCGTGAGATTTGCGGCACTATCGGTGATAAAGGTCAGCTCGTCGATACCCGTTTCCGTGAATATCTCCATTGGCATTGTAATGGTTTTATTTCTCTCCAAAACTAGGGTGCTCTTGTATACGGGCAGGATTTTGATTGGGTGGTACTTTCCGAGCAACGCCATGATGGCGGAAGTCGTCATGTAGCCCGGATTTGAGATCTCGTAAGCTGTGTAGTTGAAATAGCCCTCGGCAGTTTGAAGGCTTAGGAGGTGCTGGAGCACGCTACTACTGTTTCTTGAGAAGTTCATTGGATTCTCCCCAGCCGAAACCAGGGCCTGAATTGCCCAGGAATCGCTTGCAGAATTACTGGCAGACTCACCGAAGTATTTAATTCCCCCGTCTGGATTTTGACAAGTCCTCAGAAACTCGATCGCCCTGTCAACAGCCCGATACTCCCCGGCGAGCATCAGAAGCTGGATTGCAGCCGAAGTGTCGTCGCAGTCACTCTTTTCGCCTTCAACCCAGGGAAAGCCGCCATCCGGATTTTGCACGGATTTTATCCATTCCACAGACTTCGAAACATCTTCTCCAGCGGATTTCAATGCC
>QNUZ01000082.1 GCA_004347865.1 Archaeoglobi archaeon
CAGTCGTTAAGGTCGGCTACCCCAAGAACATTGCACAGGAGAATGGAGACTTCAACAACGTCCACGTATGGACATACGGCTACCTGCTGAGAAGAATTTATGAGGTTGCAGAGGAACACGGGATAACGGCAGTCTACGTAAGCGAGGCATACACGTAATCTAGGTGCCCGATACATGGAGAGAGGTGTGGCAGTAGAGTTAAGCGTGGACTATTCAAATGCACAAGACTGAATAAAGTATTTAATGCGGACCTAGTAGGGGCATACAACATACTCATAACCCCGAGTCCAATGGATAGGGGTAATGGGCCGGAGGCCCGGCCCGGGATTGAACCCAAAGGGGATGTAATCCCAAACCTCCCCGCACTAGCGGGGACCTAGCCTTTAGGGCGGGGAGGAGGTCAGCGCAATTTTTGTTATCTCTTCCATTATTTCTCTGATTCCTTCCCCGCTCCTAGCCGAGAAGGCCGGTCTGTCTCGGAACTCGTGTAGATCAGCCTTGCTGTAAACCTCGAGCATAGGTTTCCCGAAAGTCTTCTTTATTTCCTCGAGAAGCGAAAGCTGGCTCTTCAGCGGATAGCCGCAGGTTTCGGTGGGGTCTATTATGTAGAGAATTGCATCAGCCGCGTGTTTTAAGCAGAGAATAGCCTTCCTCTCTACAGCATTTCTCTTCGCCAGCGGGCGGTCAAGAAGACCGGGGGTGTCTATGATCTGGAGATCCTTTGTGTAGCCTATGAAGATTTTCTTTGTGGTGAATGGATATTCCGCAATTTCGGGCTTTGCGGTTGAAACTAGGGATACGAAGCTTGATTTACCGACATTGGGGTATCCCGCAACAACCACAGTTGGCATATCTCTCAGCGTGGGTATCTCCTTTAGCTTGTTTTTGGCTTCGTTCAAAAACTTCAGGTCTTCATCGATATCCTCAATGAGAGACGCAATTCTACCGCATGCGCTCCTGTAAACCTCAACGGGATTCTGTCCTTTTTTGATTTTCCCTATGCTCTTCGTGACGATCTTCTGAATCATTGAGTTTGCCCAAGAAAGGGAAGCCAATGACTTCTTTATTTTTTCAACGCCCACCAGCAGATCTACCATCTCTCTGTAAAAGCTTGGCAAAGAATCGTAATCTGGATGTGAGCTTATTATCCTGTTGAAGTAATCTTTTGAGGTATTGGAGATCGTTGATAGCTTATTTATTATCCTTTCCCTCTCATTGCTTCCGCTAATCCTAGAACTCTTTCTAAATATCTTGTCCAGAAGTTCTTCAGCCGTCAGCACCGTCGGTAATCTGCGAAGCACGTCCACGGAAGGACTATGGGCGGAGATGTGAGCTGCTCCAGGGCTAAGGCCAGGAGCTTCCGGCGTTAAGGGATGCTTCACGCCCTTCCCCTCATCTGCCGATCCGGGGGCTCACAGCTCCCCCATCCTGCAGATCTCATTAACCTGCGGGCTATGTTTATGCATCTGAATTCCCCTTCCATTGGCTCGGGCAACATGCCCGCATCTATGGTAGAATTGGGGGTGTACTATTTAAGCTTTGCCCGTTCATCCCAGAGCTAAAGCTCTGGGCTTTCTGGACACCCCATTTTTATAATTAGTTTCCGTATAAAAAAGGTTTTCCGCTCCTCGAAAGATATTTATTTCCCTATGCTAAAACAGTTTAAATGCGCCAGCGCTTTGTACTAGACACAACCGCGATTACGGATGCCGGGATGAGGGAGAAAGAAAGCTACTCTTCCATCTGCGAATCGGCGAATGAAATTCTAGATCTCATCGCCCTCGCGAGGTTGAAGCTTGAAATAAGCTGCTATATCCCCTATCCCTCCGTTTATTCGGAACTTTCAAGCTTCCTTCGCCGGAATGAGTGCGATGAGAACACCTTTGTGAAGCTCGATACCTGGCTCGTTAAGAAGACCCCAAACAGGTACGAGGTGAGGATTCCTGCGGTAATATTTTACGAGTACATAATTTCTGTTAGGCAGAAAATTAACAGGGGCAGAAGACTGGCTGAGGACTTCATTCTGGAGTCTTCTGCAATCTCAAGAGCATCAGAAAAGCTCGAAGAGGACATAGGGAATTTGATATCCAAATTCAGGGACAGATTCCGCACCATAATGCGTCAGGGACTTCTCGACAGCGCCCCGGATCTTGACGTTCTTCTTCTTGCTAAGGAGCTAGAGGCAGGGGTTGTTAGCAGCGATATAGGAATAAAGAAGTGGAGCGAGAAGCTTGGGCTGAGATTCGTCGAAGCTTCGAAGTTTCCTAGGATGCTGAAGGAGTACCTAGCCCTTATGGGTGTGAAGGAGTCGAGTTTTGGCTCGTCGGTGGGCGAGTCGGATAAAGAGAGGGAACTTTGAGCGTAGAGGAAAAAATAAAAAACCTGAAAACCCACGGGGAATGAGGTGATTGCATGCTGAGTGTAAACGAAATAGCCCTTGAAATTGTAGAAACTATGCTGGATTACGAGGAAGAGCTGAGAATACAGTCCAAGAAGCTTGAAAATGACGCAACTGTTATTGACTGCGGCGTTAACGTGCCCGGAAGTTATGAGGCGGGAATTCTTTACACGCAGATCTGCATGGGTGGTCTTGCGGATGTGAACATCGTCGTGGATACGATTAAGGAAGTGCCCTTTGCATTCATAACGGAATACACCGATCACCCTGCAATTGCTTGCCTCGGCAGCCAGAAGGCTGGATGGGCTGTAAAGGTTGAGAAGTACTTCGCAATGGGAAGCGGTCCTGCAAGGGCTCTCGCTTTGAAGCCGAAGAAGACCTATGAGAAGATAGGGTATGAGGATGACGCGGACGTTGCGGTAATCGCACTGGAGGCCAACAAACTGCCGGATGAGAAGGTGATCGAGTTCATAGCGAAGGAGTGCGACGTGGATCCCGAGGACGTTTATGCAGTCGTCGCGCCCACGGCTTCGATCGTGGGAAGCGTTCAGATTTCGGGCAGAATCGTTGAAACTGCAATATACAAGATGACGGAACTCGGATACGACCCGAAGCTCATCGTAAGCGGTGCTGGAAGGTGTCCCATTGCCCCGGTTCTCGAAAACGATCTGAAGGCGATGGGGGCCACGAACGACAGCATGATGTACTACGGAAGCGTTTTCCTAACGGTTAAGAAATACGACGAAATTCTGAAGAACGTTCCGAGCAATACGAGCAAGGACTACGGAAAGCCGTTCTACGAGATATTCAAGGCTGCAAACTACGACTTCTACAAGATCGATCCAAATCTGTTCGCTCCCGCACAGATAGCCGTAAACGATCTGTCTACTGGCAAGACCTACGTTCACGGAAAGCTGAACGCTGAAGTTCTTTTCCAGTCCTACCAACTTGTCCTATAATTTTTTGATGAGATGGCAGGATTTTGAGGTGGAAGTGAAAAAGATCTGCGAAGAACACGGTTTCAGGGCTTCCTTTCACCATCTTTTCAAGGACGAAATTGGAAAAGCGGAAATAGACGTCGTTGCCGAGCGGGGAAGCATTACTCTATGCTTGGACGCAAAGCTGTATTCAGGCCACCGCTACAGGGTTTCTCAGCTGAAAAAAGAGGCAGAAAAACATTCGAATCGTTGCAAAAGGTTTTCGAAGCTTTCAGGAAAAAGTGCTGTGCCGGTTATAATTTCCTTCATAGACGATGCGATATACTTCCACAGCGGTTGCATAATCGTTCCTTTCGAATCCTTGAACCACTTTCTAACCGAGATTTACTACTATCTTGCAGAATTTGGCTATCTCTAGATTGCCTTCCTTATAACTCTGAGTATAGCCCTAGCGTTACCTTTTCTGATCTCCCTTAAAATAAATTTCGGTCTGAGGTAAAATCTCAGATAGCACTTTCTCAGGAATTTTGCGATCTCTTCGGGAGGCACAGGGGTTTTCAGCACGGGTTTTCCGGCGGTGTATTCCTCAAAATTGTCTGTTAGGAGCAGGCCTCTCTCTTTGGCCTCTTCATGTATTTCCGTCCCCGGATATGGCGTTAGTATTGAGAACTGGGCGTAATCCGGTTCGAGCTTCAGGGCGAATTTCAGCGTCTCGTCCATCTCCTTCTTCGTCTCTATCGGGGCACCGATGATGAATGAACAGATCGCGGCTATACCAGCTTTCTTAGTTGCACGGATGGCCTCTTTAGCTTTCTCCAGCGAGATCTTTTTTCTGTAGTATTCAAGAATCCTCTTGCTTGCGGATTCTATCCCGTAATAAATCGCAACGCAGCCGGAGGATCTCATGATCTTTAGCAGTTCTTCGGTGATCGTGTCAATCCTGGAGGAGCAGCTCCACGTGATTTCCAACCCCCTCCTCTTTATCTCTCTGCATATCTCCAGAACTCTATTTCTGTTTAGGGTGAATGTGTCGTCCCCGAATGCGATGTGCTTAGCCTTGAAATTCTGGCAGAGCCACTCAATTTCATCAACAACATTTTCAGCACTCCTTGCCCTGAATCGGTGACCCATAAAGAGCGAGGAACTGCAGTATCGGCAGGCAAAAGGACAACCTCGCGAGCTTATAACCGGGAAATGTTCGAGCTTCTGGCCCAGAACCGTGTATTTGTCCAGGGGCATGAGGTCGTATGCAGGGAAGGGTAGAGAGTCCAAGTTTTCAATGAACCCTCTGGGCTCGTTCTTCCTGATCTTCCCCCCTTCCTTATAGTAGGTGCCTTTCACCCCTTCCAGACTTTTTCCAGATTCAATTCTCTCCGCAACTTCAACTATCGTTTCCTCACCCTCACCTATGCAGACGGCATCCACAAAATCGCTCTGAAGGGCTTTTTCAGGCTCAAAAGATGCGTGAACTCCACCCAGGATGACGAAAACATCCTTCAGGGCATTTTTTATCTTTCTCGCATAGTTCAGGGCGGAGTTGAATGTAGGCGTCGTCGATGTTATTCCGACGATTCTGGATCCTTTCAGCTTCTTTATAAGCTCTTCGAAGCTGAGCTTTTCGACGAGATCGTCTACAATTCTCACTTTAAATCCCTTCTCCCGTAAAACGGCTGCGAGATAGCCAAGCCCGAGAGGAGGAGTTGAAATTTCAAGCCTGCTTACGACTTCCACATTTGCATTCGGATTTAGCAATGTTATCATACCACGATGGTTTCCCAGAGGGCCTTGTTCCTTATGCACCCCGGATCTGGCTTCAGATAGTTTCCGAAGTAGTTGTAGGCCCTCGCCCTGCAGCCGCCGCAGACGTATCTGTAACTGCATTCTCCGCAGCCCTCAACTTTATCCTTATCCCTGAGGGCTTCGAAGACCTCGTTCCTCTTCCAGAGATCCTCTAGGTCGTCGACCCTAACATTCCCCACAACAAGCGGGAAGAATACGCATGGCGTAATGTTTCCGTTTGCCTTAATTGCGAAGTAGAACCTTCCAGCACCGCAGCCTCCGATGAATTCGGCGAGCTGTCTCAGCCTTTCGCCAGCGTTTACGTTGTAGAAATGCGTGGGAATAATCCCGCCGTTGCACTGAAGTGCCACCCTGGCGAACTGGGGGGCAGTTGAAAGCAGACTCAATTTTGATTTTCCATTTCTTTCGTAGAGCATTTTCAAAAGCCTCTCTCTCTGGTCGGGCGAAATGTCTAGCTCGGCAATTTCTGTGCCCCTCCCCGTTGGCACGAAGTTGTAGTGCATGAACCAGTCCACGCCCAGTCTTTCGCAGAGCTCGATCACCGCTGGAACTTCTTCGTAGTTCAGCTTCGTCACCGTCATTGATACGTTTACGAAGAATCCGTGCTTTACTGCATTCTTTATGCCTTCAACGGTCCTGTCAAAGCAGCCGCTTATGCCCCTGAATGCGTCGTGCGTCTCTCGAAGCCCATCCAGACTGATTTGGAGATAGCTTACACCGCTTTCCTTCATCTTCTTCGCCATTTCTTCGCTTATCAGCGTTCCGTTTGTTGCAATGGCAACATAGATTCCCTTTTCTGCCGCGTAGCTCGTTAGCTGGAATATGTCCTTTCTCACCAATGGTTCCCCGCCGGAGAAGGCTATTATGGTAACCCCTAGCCTGGCGAGATTGTCTATCGTCTCAAGGGCTTCATCAGTCGTCAGTTCATCCTCCAGCCGCTTTCCTGCCGTTGCGTAGCAGTGCCTGCACTTCAGGTTGCACGCGTAGGTTATGTCCCACACGACCTGAAAAGGGGCTCCGGGAACGAAGGGTTTCCGAACTCCAAACTCGGCTATTCCCTTAATTACGCTTGCCAGCCCCTTTCTCCAGTATGAATCCTTGAACTTCTCCTTCAGCTCGTCTTCGGTAACGTTGTAAGCCTCGGCCCCCCTCAGCAGAACGGGTCTCACGATCCTCTCCGCAAGTCTGCATCTCCAGCAGGCATCACTTCTTGCACCGACGAAAAGCTCGAGGGCAACCTCTAGTCTATTCTTACCGCACTCCTCGCAGTAGCTGGATACGCTTTTAAGAGCCTTTCTTGTAAGGGGATTGGCGACAAGATTTGTGAAAACATTGAGCTTGTCCAGCATAGCATATTACATTTCGTAAGATTTAAATACCTTATGATTTCGATAGTTCACATGAAGGAGGTGTAAAATGCTAAAGGAGGTGGCGGAAATCCTAGAGAGTCTGAAGCTGAAGCCTTCCGACCTGAGAATCTACAGCCTGCTTGAGAAGAGAGAGCTGAGCGTTAGAGAGATAGCGAAGGAGCTTAACCTTTCGACGAGGTTTGTCAGGGAAAGGCTGAGGGATTTGCACAGGAAGGGAATTGTGAGGAGAAGGCTCGTCGAAAACGGGTGGATAGGCTACGTCTACAGAGCAGAGGATCCGAAGGTCGTTGTTGCAAGGGTAAAGAATTACCTCCTCTCCGAATTCGGGAGGCTTGAGAAGATTTTGGAAAGTTTTTAAAATTCGGGATTGACTGGGTTCATGGAGAGGATCTTCGCCCCTTGGAGAATAAGATACGTTCTTGCTCCAAAACCGAAGGAATGCGTTTTCTGCTCGGCTGTTAAGGGTGAAGACAGGGAAATGCTGGTGGTTTACAGGGGAGAGAAGAGCTTCGTGATAATGAACCGCAATCCATACAATCCCGGCCACGTTATGGTCTGCCCGAAAAGGCATGTCCCATCAACAGAGGAGCTGAGCGACGAAGAGTTGCTCGAGATGATGAAGCTCGTGAACATGTCAATAAAGGCAATAAGGCTTTCGATGAATCCGGACGGTTTTAACCTCGGAGTAAACCTAGGAAAGGTTGCTGGAGCGGGAATTGCAGAGCATCTGCACTTCCACGTCGTCCCGAGATGGATCGGGGACACGTCATTTATGCCGGTGCTTGCGGATGTGCAGGTGGTTCCGGAGGCGCTTGAGGAAAGCTACGAGAAGATAAGAAAAGCCTTTGGATCAATTATCGAGAAATAATCCTTTTATCCGCTTTGGGCAAGCTTTTTAACCGGGAGTCTGAAAATCTTTTGTGAAAGTTCTGGTCCTAGACACAACGCTCAGAGACGGTGAACAGACCCCCGGAGTCTCGCTTACGGTTGAGCAGAAGGTGATGATAGCGGAAGCCCTAGATGCCCTTGGAGTCGACATAATCGAGGCCGGAACTGCGGTTTCCTCTGAGGGAGAATTCAAGGCGATCAGGGCCATTTCCGAGAAGGGGCTCAGGGCGGAGATATGCAGTTTTGCCAGGATAAAGAAGGAAGACATCGATGCTGCAGCCGATGCCGGTGCGGATTCGGTATTCATGGTTGCCCCGGCATCGGAATACCACATCAACGCGAAGTTCCCGGGGAAGGGAAAGGATTTCGTGATCCAGAAAAGCGTTGAGGCTATAGAGTACGCCAGAGAACGGGGTTTGCTGGTTGAATTCGGAGCTGAGGATGCCTCAAGGGCAGATCTGGACTTCGTTGTCAGCCTTCTTAAGGCTGGAGAAGAGGCAAAGGCTGAAAGACTCACGTTTGCCGATACGGTCGGGGTTCTAACTCCTGAGAGGGCATCAGAAATTGTGGGTAGGCTAAAGAGGGAATTAAAGGCCCCTGTTGCTATCCACTGCCACGATGACTTCGGACTCGCAACCGCAAACACGGTTTTTGCTGTGAAGAGCGGGGCGGACGAGTTTCATGCGACCGTGAACGGAATAGGGGAAAGGGCGGGAAACGCATCGCTGGAAGAGGTCTGCATGGTTCTCGATTACCTCTACGGGATAGAGATCGGAATAAAAAAGGAGAAGCTTTATCCGCTGTCGAAGCTCGTTGAGAAGTTCACGAGGGTTGTCGTCCCTCCGAACAAGCCGATAGTTGGCGAGAACGCCTTCACCCACGAGAGCGGGATTCACACCTCTGCGCTGCTCAGGGATGCGAGGACATACGAGCCGATCTCTCCGGAGACGGTTGGAAGAAAGCGCGTTATAGTTCTCGGGAAGCATGCAGGAAGGGCCAGCGTGGAGGCGATCCTTAAGGAGTTCGGCTATTCCGCAACAAGGGAGCAGATGGACGAGATCCTTGCAAGGATAAAGGAGCTCGGCGATCTGGGCAAGAGGGTTACGGATGCGGATGTGAGGGCAATTGCGGAGACAGTTCTGCAGATAAAGAGCGAGAAAAAGGTCAAGCTTGAGGATCTGGCAATACTCACGGGCAAGAACACGACACCGATGGCAAGCGTTAAGCTAAGGATAAACGGGGAGGAGAGAGTCGAGGCCGCGATTGGTGTCGGGCCAGTTGATGCGGCTATAAATGCTATAAGGAAGGCGATAAAGGATTACGCTGACATAAAGCTCGTCAGCTACCACGTTGACGCAATAACAGGTGGAACGGATGCCCTTGTAGACGTGATAGTGCAGCTGAAGCGCGGGAATAGGATAGTTACAGCCCGTGGCGCGAGGACGGATATAGTTATGGCTTCCGTCGAGGCCTTTGTCGAGGGGCTGAACATGCTGATCTAGAGCTTCCCCATGGACAGGCATTGTTCATGAAAAAATTTAAATATCATGAGCGTTCATGTTGTATTGGTGTAGGGAGGTGGAAGGATGAAGAAGGCGGTACTGTTTGTCGGCCTTTTGGTGCTCGCGATGGGGACGGTGGCGGCGGCAGATTTTACTGTGCCAGCGACAGACTTTGCAAAGCTGATGCTGAACAACACGATCGCCCAGATGGATCAGGGGCAAACGCTGCTGGCAATAATGTCTTCGGCTAAAGACGCTGGTGCTCTCAACTACCAGAACGTCTGGGGCGTTATATACGGTGGAATGGTACTGACAAGCGTAAACAACCAGATAACCGGACTCGTGCTCAATACCATCTTGACTAACAATAGCACGCATGCCTCAATCCCGCTATATAACATTGTTGGCCAGGCAGTGAACATGCTAGGTCAGAACGCGACCGATGTATTCGGTGACCCCGAAGGAACGAAGGGCCTGTCTGAGCTGCTGGATGCGCGGCTTACCGTTCTGAAGAACAGCCTTTCCGGCGACTATCCGTACCTGAAAGAATACGCCACTGAGC
>QNUZ01000083.1 GCA_004347865.1 Archaeoglobi archaeon
CTTTAATTACCGGTATTTATGTTTTTTGAATCTTTTTAAACACTGCCAAAGCCATATTCCCATGAAAATTGAACCGATAAAGGTTGGAAAGGGGATAACAGTTACGGAACTTATCGATCAGTTTTGCTACTCGGCTTTTAATGCGAGAAGGCTTGGCCAGGCTGGAAAGATCTGGAAGGAGATGGTAAATGAGAATGCCTTCATATTCCTCACAATCGCCGGGGCAATGATCCCTGCCGGCCTGAGAGAAGTTGTCAGGGGCATAATAGAGAACGGCTTTGCAAATTCCATAGTGCTAACGGGGGCCAATCTAGTTCACGAGGTCTGCGAATCACTGGGATTCCATCACATCTCCGGTTCCGAGCTTGCAGACGACGTTGAACTTTCAAAGAAGGGAATTAGCAGGATATACGATGTATACATCGAGACTTCAGCCTTTGAGGGGGTAGAGAGATTCTTCATGGATGTATTCGGCGATCTTTCCGGCACCTATTCCAGCCACGAAATCATCTGGGAGATCGGAAAAAAGCTTGAAAATTCTTTCTTGAGAACAGCATTTGATAAAGGGGTTCCCGTGATCTGCCCAACGCTCCACGATTCTATTGCAGGGCTTCACCTCATGCTCTACGGAAAAAACGCGATTCTAAACTACTCAAAGGACACAAAGCTGCTCCTCGATCTGTGCTCAAAAAGGGGAAAGAAGGGAATCGTGATCGTTGGCGGAGGGGTGCCGAAGAACTTCACACTGCAGGCGATGCTTCTTGCAGACGGTTTCGACTACGCACTTCAGATAACAACGGACTCACCACAGTTCGGGGGCCTGAGCGGGGCAACGCTTGAGGAGGCGAAGAGCTGGTGCAAGCTTAAAAGCGATGCCAAGGCCGTGACCGTATACTGCGATGCAACAATAGCTCTGCCACTTCTCTACGCCTACATGCTCGAATGAGTTAAAATCGAGAGCTAGAGATCTCAGATTTCCATTTTGGCTCAGAACTCAAAACCTTCATCACAGTTCAGCAGGGCCCTTTCATCATCGCCGTCGAAAATGGACGGCAAGCTGACCTCCTCCCCGCCCTAAAGGCTAGGGTCCCCGCTAGTGCGGGGAGGTTTGGGACTACATCCCCTCTTCCTGAGGGTTCAGTCTCAGGCCGGGCCTCCGGCCCATTACCCCTATCCCTCTCGGGACTCGGGGTTATGAGTATGTTGTATGCTCCTACTAAGTCTGCATTAAATACTTTATTCAGTCTTGTGCATTTGAATAGTCCACGCTTAACTCTACTGCCACACCTCTCGCCATGAATCGGGCACCTGGATGACGTATATGCCTCGCCTACGTAGACTGCCGTTATCCCGTGCTCCTCTGCAACCTCATAAATTCTCCTCAGCAGGTAGCCGTATGTCCATACGTGGACGTTGTTGAAGTCTCCATTCTCCTGTGCAATGTTCTTGGGGTAGCCGACCTTAACGACTGAGACTCC
>QNUZ01000084.1 GCA_004347865.1 Archaeoglobi archaeon
GCCAGGGCAGGCCTTACTGGAAGGAAATCCTTGCGGATTACCAGAAATTTTTGTTTATGAAAAAGGAGGCCTCCCAATGACCCAACCCTCCCTCTTCGATTTCAAACCCCACGAATCCTCAAAAACAAAACTCTCTAACCCCTCGCAAAACATTAAAACGAATAGCTCCCCTGTTTCCCAGTCCCGACCCACTGAAATTAATTTTAAATCGCAATCAAATAAAAATCACTCTGAAACCGAGGGCAAGACATTCCGGAGGGAGAATAGAGAGGAAGGCCCTCCAGGGTCCGTGCCATACCCTACCTCCCCTTCCCCTCTCCCCTCGCGTACAAGGTGGTCAATGGATAGATGGGAGGAAGAATACTGGAAGCTCACGAACAAACCTCCCGAAGAAATCCTGAAGGAAGCATACGAGCTTGGTGATCCCAGCGTTCTTGTCCTTGTTGATGAAATCGAAAGGGGCGTGAAAAACGACCGAAGGAACCCTAAATTCAGGGGGAAAGAAGAATACGCTCTCCCACCGGGGAGCTGGCCACTGATGGTGCAGCTTGTAAAAATACTGGAAACGAAAAGGAGGGGAGGGAAATGAAAAAAAGATTTCTGAGCTACGGTGCAGGCATGCAGACCTTTGCCCTTCTTGTGATGGCAGAAAAGGGCGATCTGGAAATAGATGAGGTCGTTTTCGCAGACACGGGAGCAGAGCATCCCGAAACATATCAGCATATAGAAAAGGTTGCCAAGCCAATCTGCGAGAGGATCGGGATTCCCTTCGTAACTGTCAGGATGAGAAAAGAGGTAGATGACATCTCAATGTTAGGTCGGGGTCAGCTCGAAGACTATAAAAGAATGCTCGAAAGTACGTCAAAATTGAGAAGTCAAGCCGAAAGGAGACATGCACACAGAGAGTATGTGATTCAGCGCAATATTCCTAGAAAAATTGTCACATCCCTCAGGGAGGAAATACTGGCCCGCAAGAGGGTTCCATCAATCAACCCAAGTACCAGATGGTGCACTTCAGACGCCAAGATCGTCCCGATCTACCGTGATTACATCAGACCTGCACAGGAACGGGGGGAATATGTAAAGCCAGCAGTTGCCGTGATCGGGCTCGGATACGAGGAGCTACTCAGAGTGTATAAGCCTCATCTCAGCGAATACACCGTAGAATATCCTCTTATTCAAAGAAAAATGAAAAGGAAAGACTGTGTCGAATACATTAAGAAGAATGGATATGAAGTGCCGCCCAAGAGCGGGTGCTATTTCTGCCCGTTTCAAGGAATCAAGGAATGGGCAGATCTGAGGAACAAACATCCCGACCTCTTTGAGGATGCCATGCGTCTCGAGGAGACGGACCTGAACTATCCTTCCTACGGACTCTTTCCGAAAAAGGGATGGACATTGAGAAGACTCAATGGGTATCTCTCTGACATGGTGCAGACCACTCTTCTTGATGAGGATTACAGGA
>QNUZ01000085.1 GCA_004347865.1 Archaeoglobi archaeon
GATGCCCGAAATGCGGGCTGATCTACAACAGGGATTTGAACGCATGCATAAACATAGCCCATGCCTTAACGAGAGGCATGGGATGGGGGAGCTGTGAGCCCCCCGAACCGGCAGATGAGGGGAAGGGCGTAAAGCCCTCTCTTAACGCCGGAAGCTCCCGACTTCAGTCGTGGAGTAGCTCACAAAAGGAAAAGCAGGTGAAATATTGCCGAAAATCGTTGAAGAGGTGAAAAATTTACGAAGGAAACAATAATTAGACTTTACGAGATTGCCAAATCCAAGGAATGGCGGCCCTGGGAGCTACAGAGCGCCCTGAGAAGGGAATTTGGAGGAGTAGTGTCTGTGGGCGATGACCTTTCTTTCACTTTGAAACTTGATTTTGAAATCCCTGATGCTGATCTTTCAAAAATCGGTTTTAGAAAATGTGAGATACGGCCCTTCAAGAGTGCTTATAGAATCGGAAAGGGTTTTTTAGCCTTTGAAGGTAACTTCCTCAGGGTCAGTCCTAAACTTGAACGAGAAGAGCTTTTGAGAGCAATCTCATTTTTGTTTGATGGATGTGAAAAGTTATGAAAGTCCTAGTTGTAACTGGGAGACTCGCGAAGGACCTCGTTTACAGATCTTCATCGAATGCAGATGTTTATGTTTGTGATGTTGACGTTGCAGCGTTTATAACTCCCGAAATGCTTAAGGACGCACCTTTGGAGAATTACGATCTTGTATTGGTTCCGGGGTTAACGGCAGACTGCAATTGGGCTGAATTTGAATCTAAGAGAGGGGTAAAGATCCGGCTAGGGCCTATGCACGCTTATGACTTAAGAGAAGTGCTTAAGTTCGTTGAAAAGGTAGAATTCTCGCACAAAATTCCAGCATGTAAGCTGATAGAGAGTAAAAAAGCTGAAGAGACTATAAAAGCTGTCGACAGCCTCGAAAATAGCTATAAATTTGAAATAAGAGGTATTAGAATTGGCGGAAAAAGCAGGATGAAGGTAATTGCAGAAATCCACAGACCAAACTTGGATAATCTCAGAGAAATGGTTGACTACTATGTCGAGAGTGGTGCGGACATAATCGATTTAGGAATCCCAATAAATTTTGACTGCAATCTTGTAAGCAAAGCTGTTAAAATGGCAGTGGATCATTCAAAGGTTCCAGTCAGCGTTGACACTTTCAGCCCAAAGGCAATAGAGATCGCAGTAAATCATGGGGTAGATATGATCATGAGCCTTTCGAGTTCCAATACTGAAATACTAGACCTGATCGAAGATCAAGCGTTGGTGGTTGCTGAAAGGGATTCTGAAAAGCTTTTCAATCTGCTAGAGCTCGCGAAGGCGAAAACGGAGAGGGTTATAGCGGATCCTATTCTTGATCCACCGCTGAAGGTTGCTGAGTCTATAGAAAGATATCTGGAGTTCAGAAAACGCGATCCTGAAACTCCACTCCTTTTCGGTGTTGGAAACGTTACCGAGCTCAGCGATGCGGACAGCATCGGCATAAACGCATTGCTGGTATTCATTGCAGAGGAAATAGGTTGTAATTTGATCTTCACAACTGAAGCAAGTCCTAAGACTGCAGGGAGTATCAGAGAAGTGAGAAAAGCGACTTATTTGGCAAAGGCAGCAAGAATTCGGGAATCGCCGCCTAAAGACACGGGCATCTCGTTGCTCGTATTAAAAGAGAAGGTAAAGTACGAAAGTGAAAAAGTTGCAGAGAAATTTATTGAGGCGAAAAAAACTGAAGAATTTGTCCGAGATCCGTGCGGTGACTTTATAATCTTTATTTCTAATGGAAAGATATTCTGCAAACACGAGAAAGCGGTGATAGCCGGAAAAAATGCAAAGGAAATTGTGGACACCGTTATAAGACTCGGGCTTGTTTCAAGGTTGGATCATGCAGCCTATCTTGGAAGAGAGCTCATGAAGGCAGAAATTGCTTTGAAGCTTAACAAGAACTACATTCAGGATCGAGATCTGAATTTTGGCATGTATACGTGAATTATTGTGAAAAGGCTCTCCATACAAATTTTTCGCTGAATTTTCCGTCTTTTTTGTCCTAAAGTTAAATTCCTGCCAAATTTTCTGAAAAACCATTTAAAAGGGTTTAAAAGCAGAAATTAGATCATTCTTTTAGTGAAGAATGACCTTCCGGTGAATATAAGAAGAGTTAGAAAGGAAGACGTTGAGAAGTTCGTCAACACCTATAAAGATAGCTATCGCGGTTTGGAGAGGTACGCATACAAGAGCAGGAGGATTGTAAAAGGCTATTTCAAGTGGCTTTTCAGAAGGGATCCGGAGGGTTTCATGGTTGCTGAAATTGATGAAAAGGCCATTGGTTTTGTGGCATGTGACACGAACTGGCTTAGCGTATTTGAGCTGAAAAAAGTTGGGGAAATCCACGAAATTTTCGTTCTGCCTGAATTCCGGGGTATGGGGGTAGCTTCGAAGCTTCTCAGCTCTGCCTTATGCTACGCTAGGGGGAGAGGGAGGGATCTGGCAGAGCTATGGGTTGGTGAAACTAACGAGCTAGCAATGAAGTTTTACGAGTTTAAAGGCTTTAGATTGGCAGGGAAAGTATGGAAATGGGTTAGGATGGTCAAAGAGCTGAAGTGAGCTACCCCGCCTTGAAAGGCGGAGCTTCCAGCGTTAAGGTAGGGCTTTACGCCCCCTCATCCGCCGGTTCAAAAGCCATGCTCCCCCATCCTGCAGATTTGAACTTCCTTCTGCAAGGGAGCATCCCCTTAGATTTTTGGGCATTCTATTTAGACTTTCTATTTATTCAAGCTTTTATATCATCCCCCCAGCGAGGTTTTCGGTTATAATGACCAAAAATTTTTTGAATGATTTAAAGAAGGGCGGAAAAGTCTTTTCCCCTGTCTTCCAGTAGCTGAAGGATATAAGTTCTGTGATCTGGAATATCTGGTTTGTCTTCCCTCTCAACGAGTTCTATGGCCTCGGCTGGGCAAGTAGGCACGCAAACTCCGCAACCCAAACACTTGTCAGCTATAACACTTGCCGGTTCCCTGTTAATTTTCACTTTCACAGCCTTCATAGGGCAGCGAAGTGCGCAAATTCCGCAAGCGATGCATTTGCCAGTATCGACGCTTGCCACGTAGCTTGAATGAGCAATTGTGTTCGGATGCTTGGCTTCGTGTACTGCTCTGAAAAACGCACAACAATCGCTGCAGCAGTTGCATATCGTGCTTATAGGCCCCTGGCTTCTCTCGGTTGTATGCACAAGACCCTCCCTGTTCGCCCTCCTGAGGATTTCTATGGCCTCATCAGCGCTTATCCTGCGGGCATAACCGTGTTCCACCATGTATTTTGCCAGAGATCCGAAATGGAGGCAGTTCTCGAGAGAATGCCTGCACCCCTCGCCGTTAAGCCTTGAAATTATTCTGCAGGCACAATAGCCGACTGCATGATAATCTCTTTCCTTAACAAGCCTGACAGCATCTTCATAAGGCAGGATTTCTGTTTTCTCAGAAATTGCATCCCTTTCGGGCAAAGCCCTCATTACTGCGTGCTTTCTATCGCCGAGTTCATGCAGAAATCCTTCTTTGTGGTATTTCCAGAAGAGTGGTGCCAATTTTCGCTGCATAGCCTCATTCTTTGGTCCTGGAAGAAACTGCATCTCGGAAAGTCCCACGACAGTTGGGAAAAGTCTGTAGTACGTTTTTCCATCTCTTTCCCCCTTCCATACCGTGCCCTTTCTCGCCATCTCGTTCAGAATTTTCTCCAGATATTCGGAACTTTTTCCAGTTTTCTCGGCAAGCTGTTCGACTGTAAAGGGGATGAAGGGCATGTTTACCGCAATTTTTGCCTCCTCCTCATTGAAAAGAACGCTGAGAATTTCCCTTTCAACCCCGCTTAACGTCTTTGGCATCCCTACTGGTGCCTTGTCCAGCTTCTCCCGCAGCTTCTCATAAATCTCCAGATGGTGCGAGTGGTGCATTTTATCACCCAAAGGCAATTTGCTTGCTTTATATATAAAGATATCGAATTTGCTATAGTTTTATATACCGAATATAGAGCATCGTTTATGAAAAGCCTGCTCGAAGAAAAAATCGAGGAGATAGGCAAAAAGCTCGACGAAATCCTCGGAGCTGTTAGCATCCTTCAGCAGAATCTAGTTCAGCTTAGTGTCATCCTTGAGGCTATGAACAAGAGTGTGATTGAAAGAGACCTTTTATCGGACATTTCTGCGGGAATGGAAGAAGGACTGAAAAAATTCAGACAAGAAAGTCCTTCAGAATGCGAAATGAGGGATTTCTGCATGAGAAGGTTGGAAAAGGCAGCGATGAAAATTTTACAGACGATCGCAAAAAAAGGCGCAGAAGAAGGGCTTAAAGAGCTCAGAACGCACGTAGAAGCGCTAAAAAAGCACTCTGATGGTTGTAAAGATGAAAATTGTCTGAAGAATGCCTTTGAAGTGTTTAAACTTCTCGAAAAGCTGATAGAGAATTCAGAAAGAACTTGTGAAAAGAGAAGAGAGTTGATTCAGGGACTAAGCGCTGAAAGGCTTAAAGAAGAGGAAATTGCGGAAAAAATATCAGCAGTCTCAAATGCTGTTAGGATAAAGATACTCAAAGCCTTGTTTAGGGGTGAAAAGAGCTATGCGGAGCTCGAACGGATTACAGGGCTAAGAGGCGGCCATTTGCAATTTCATCTTAAAAACTTGATAAAAGCAGGATATGCAGCCCGAGGATTTCGGGGAGACTATGTAATAACTACAGATGGTCTGAGAATTTTGAAGTTGATCTCTGATCTACAAGATTGAAGCGCAACTGTAGGATTTTGAAGGGTGATAAACTTTTTTAAAGCTTATTTAAGCTTTGGAAGTGTTTAATGCGCAGTAAATTTTTCAAACCAAAAGTTTTCTTATATTTAATGAGAACGAACTTATATCGGTGATGGAAATGAGTGCGAGATGGATGTTGGTTGGGTTGCTTGTATTGGCGGTGTTGATACCCTCGGTGGCGGGGGCGGCGCCCCAGGCGGGGAAGGAATTCCCGGCAGGAAAACCTGATTTCAGCAAGATCTTCAACGAGCATAAAGAAAGAATGATGAACTGGGTGCAGAACTGCGAGAGATGGCTTGAAAGAATGCAGGAGAAGGTAAACGCATCAAAGCTCAGTGAAGAGTCAAAGCTAAGGATTCAGGAAAGAATAAGGAATATGGAGGCAAATATGGAGCAAATAAGGGCCCAGATATCGAATGCAAATAACTACACGGAACTCAGAGATGCTGTGAGGGAAGTCAGAACCCTCTGGATAAACACGTCGAAAGAAATGAGGCTAGTAGCTTACGAGAATGCGATAGCTCAAATGGACGTCATAATAGCAAAGCTTGAAGAGCTTGCAGATCGCTTCGAAAGCTATGGACTCGATACAACCCAGCTTAGAAATGCGATAAACGATGCGAATTCCACGCTGAACGAGATAAAGACCAAGATAGCCAATGGGGAGGACGTATCCAAGGACCTGAGAGAGCTAAAGAAGAAAATTGACGCAGCATTTGCTGAAGCCAAGAAGCTCGCAAGAGAGTATAAACCAAAGCCAAGCAACGGGATAGTGATGGCAAACGTCAGCGGCAGCTTCGAGCTTAACGGAACGCTGAATGCCCTCATAAAGGGTAAGGGAAACGTAACAGTTAACCCGGAGAGCTCCGCTAGCAGAGCAAACGGCACCGTGGTGGCCATCGTGGTAAGGGGTAACGCGAGTGTCAGTGGAGAGGGGGACTTCAAGATTATAGCGCACGGCAACGGAACACTTACAATGAACGGAACTGGAAACTATTCCTACAAGGAGTGCGCCGACCAGAAATTCAAGAGTGGAAGCTTTAACGAGAGCGTAACTATAAACTTTGGCTGCGGTCAATTATGAGGGCACTTCCAATTTTTTTGTTTCTGTGCATCTTAATCCTAGGTTGCACAGCCCCTGAATCTACTACAGAGAAGGCATCCCCCACTCCTCAAAATACACATACTCAGACCCCCATTCAGACCACTCCTAAACCTGTGGAGACGCCAATTACGACACCGCTTGCAACTCCTTCGGAAGATCTTGGAATCGACAACATCGAGAAAGAACTAAACGAAACTGAACAGATGCTTTCAGAGCTTGAAACCCTCGAAAACGTTAGTTTTGATATTTAATTTTTTTTGACTCGGAGACAAATTTAAGAACTGGACCATTTTTGAATTATGGACTTCATCGAGATCTGCTCAAAGTGCGGTGGGAAATGCTGTTTTGAAGCAAGACCGCCTATTTCCAATAAGAGGCTGAAAATATTAATGGAAAATGGTATAGGCCCGGAATTTGTTGAATTCGGCAAATACAAGCACTTAAAGTTGAGAAACGATGGTTATTGCGTTCTCTTCGAAAACGGTAAGTGCAAGATCCATAAAATAAAGCCAGAAACTTGTGTTGCTGGTCCGATCACCTTCGACATAAAAGGGGGCAAGCTTGAGCTCTACATTAAAAAGGAAACAATCTGTCCACTTGTGAAATTCCTAAAGGAGAACGAGGCCGTTTTTAGGGAGCATTTGAAGATTGCAACGGAAAAAATAGTTGAGCTGATAAAGGAGCTCGACAATGGCGAACTGGAGGAGATCCTAAAAATTGAGGAACCGGAGACCGAAAAGATACTCGAGATCAGTTTGAAAGAGCTTCTATAATCTTTTCATAAATCTCAGGATTTTTAGAGTCTTCACAGCCATGCATAATTGTTGGGTTGTCATTTACTTCGATTACGTAATAATTCCCGTTGTATTCCTTTATGTCGATTCCGTAAAGTCCATCTCCTATACATCTTGCAGCATCTTCTGCGAGTATCTTCAATCTCTTAGGCAGATTTTCGAGCTTTATTGCAATAACGTCTCCCCAGACTTTTTTGTTTCCAACGTAGTCCCTTATCCTCCAACCTCCTTTCGGGATCAGGTATTTACAGGAGTAAATTGCCTCCCCCCCAAGAACGCCGATACGCCAGTCAAATGGCGTTGGCATAAATTCCTGAAGAAGAACTGCTTTACTTCTCCGCATGAAGCGCTTTACAATTTTCGAAAGCTCTAAAAAGTTGTTCGCTTTCTCTACGTAAAGCGAAAACCTTGAATTTGGGCTTTTTACGACAACAGGGTATCCAAGTTCTTCAGCTACCTGCTCGAGCTCGTCCAAGCTGTAAACTATTTTCGTTTCGGGCATAGGAATATTCGCCTTTTTTAGCTTGTAATAAACCGCAATTTTGTTCGAGCAAATCCTTATGCTTTCAGAGTCGTCGATCACTTTCTTACCCATTTCTTCTGCGAGTCTTGAAACCGTATAAGCTGTGAAGAGTGGATCGGTTGTAGCTCTTATGAATACAGAGTCAAATCTGTCCATTTCCTGCAGTATCTCCTTTCCCTTTAGTTCGAATTCGTGGCCCATTCTTTTTGCCGTTTCCGAAAAGATGTTCAGCGCTTGGACTTCTTGTCTCTGTGTAAAGTTATAACTTTCTACAAAGCATCCAATTCTCATTCAGCACCTCTCTCAAGAATTCAAAATCTATCTCATTTTTCATCAAGGGCATAAAGTAGAATGGTCTGACCCGATTACCATTGACTTCGGCTAAAATTTTCCCCATCGGCACACCGAAAATCTCGAAAATTCTTCTAAAAACCCAATTATCCAATTTTCCAGTTTTACCCATATAAAAGTCGAACTCTTCTACCTCACCTTCGATTCGCACCTGAACCACGGGATAGTGATAATCCATACTCAAGCTCTTGAAATATCTGTTATACTGGCTCTCTGTCTTAACCAGTTTTGCGGAGTTCCTTGAAAATGGGTTCAATGGCACTAAGATGCAGTTTTCAGGTTGAGGTTTTCTTAAAACACAAAGCTCGGGAGTATCGATTCCTGCCTTTTTGAGCCTTTCAACGAAAACGGGGGCCCTATAGACATCCAAAGCGTTTTTAACGCTCGGATAAACAATGCAGCCGTTTTCTTCTGCGTGAAGAGAGACATAATACCCCTTTGAAAGATATCGATAATCACCAAGCAGATTTAAAACTGTATCCCTAACCTTCTTCCTCAGAAAATCGTCTGGCGGTTCTTGATCTTCACCCTCCCCAACTATTATCATCTAGGAAAAAGTAAACGCTGGAGGATATAAGCTTTTCTACCCGATTAGAGATAAGTTCTCGAGTAAATATAGAAAAATAATATCAACATATGATTTTTCTTTATTTCTTCTTTACTTTTTCAAGCACGCTCGCGAGTTTATCGAGTGACTCGGAAAGAGCCTTTACTTCCTCTGCAGAAGTTGCTTTGAGGATTAGATCACACACTCTGCTAATTGCGGATTCCAACTTAGCTTCGAGAGATCCGGAGCTCTCCTTGAATACTTTCCTTTCTTCTCCTGCGGTCCTATCAACTGTGATTTCTTCTTTCTTCTCTATTTTAACTTCTCTCTCACAATTGGGGCAGAAAATTTTGTTTTCTGCTTCAAAAAGCGGGAAATTGCATTCAGGACAGTAATAGGATAGCATCTTTGCCCCTTTACGCAGAAGCTGTGCCGCATCAACTATGCTCTCATCCGAAATTTTTTTATTACTCACAACCTTTAGTAATGCGGAGAATATTAAAAAGTTGCCATTCTGGGGTGGTGGAAATGGCCAAGAAAGTGCCTGAAAGCGTTTTAGATACGTTGGATAGACTTATACAGGATGATACTGTCCCAAGGAGCGTTAGGAGGGTAGCAAGCGAAATAAAGGAAAAACTTCTGTCAAGCAAAAAGGTTTCGGTGGAGGCAGCGTCAGCAATAACGGTTCTTGAGGACATATCCACGGATCCGAACCTGCCAATGCATGTTAGAACGATGATTTGGAATCTTGCAAGTCAGTTGGAGAGAATTTCTGTCGAATAAAATGAATTAGTAAATTAATTTTCTTCTCTTTGAAGTTCTTTCGAGTCACCGTTAGCCTTTCTTTACAACTGAAAGCCTCGTCCTCGGGGCGGGAGGAGTTCAGCTTTTGTGAGCTATGAAGATTATAAAAATGGGTGCCCAGAAAACCCAGAGCTCTAGCTCTGGGATGAACGGGCAAGGTTTAAATAGTTCTGCGTTGAAAAAGCCTTGGGGATGTTCCTTGCAGAAAGAAGTCCAGATATGCGTTGTAGGCAAGGTCTTCAGGCCGAATAAATCAAAAATCCTGGCTTTGAATAAAACGCTCAGCGAGTATTTTAAGCTCGTTAAATGGTATCTGGGCTACAATTCCAAATCGAAGAAGTTTTTGCATGAAAAATGCTATGAAGACGCAAAAA
>QNUZ01000086.1 GCA_004347865.1 Archaeoglobi archaeon
GGCTTGTGCGATTTATGGATCGCTACTTTTCATTTCAGGCTTCTTTTTGGCTTTATACGTGAGCGTTGAATTTGCATTTGTACTCTTTTTGGGTTTGATTTTCGATATTCTCGTTTATACTGTGATTTTGAAAAGAAAAAGTCCCTACTCTATTATTTTTGGTGGAATCGCTGGTGCAATGCCTGCTTTGGCTGGATGGGTCGCGGTTAAAGGTTTCAGTTTGCCTGGATTCTTGATTGCGGGCATTGTGCTTCTATGGATTCCATCACACATATGGTTCATCGCAATGCACTACGAAGAAGATTACAGAAAAGCTGGAATTCCCATGCTCCCTCTGGTTGTTGGAATTAAGAAGACATCGCAAGTAATTGCCTTTTCAACTTTCTTGATGCTTCTTCTTTCGATCGCTATATATTTCTCAGTGCCTTTATCACCCGTTTACCTAGCAATCGCAGTTCCGGCAATTTTGATTTACCTCACAAAAGTTATAAAATTCTACAGGAATCCGAAAAAGGATTTGACAAAAAGGATGTACAAGCTAGCAAGCATAACACTTTCAGCCGTCTTTGCCGCCATGCTATTCGGTGCATTTTTATAACCTTAATGCAAAAGCTTGTTCGATGTGGAGCATACTCAAAGCTCTGAGAGAGAATCCTGAAGTTCTTTATGAATCCCAAAGAAAACGTGGAATGGACGTCGGGATCGTAGAGAGGGCTGTAGAACTTGACAAAACCTGGAGAGAGAAGCTTAAAGAGACAAATGCGCTTAGAAAGAAGAGAAATGAGCTTTCCAAACAGTTAAAGGAAAATAGAGATCCAAAGCTCATTGAGGAGGCAAAAAGGATTAGTGAAGAGGTAAAGAAGGCGGAAGAAGATCTGAAAAAACTCGAAAGTGAACTGGAAAAGCTTCTTCTTTCAATTCCCAACATAATTCACGAAAGCGTTCCTGTTGGCAAGGATGACAAAGAAAACGTTCCTGTACGCTATTGGGGGAAGGCAAAGGTTTATTTCGAAGATGTTGACAATTTCTTGGATATCACCAGAGGAATGGCTGAATACGAAGTCACGGACTTCAAGCCAGTGGGTCATGCAGACGCAGTTGAGCTTTTTGGCTGGGCAGATATTGGGAGAGCGGCAAAAATTGCGGGTTCAAGATTTTATTTTCTGCTTAGCGATCTTCTATGGCTGGACTTTGCCTTAACACTCTACGCACTAGACTACTTATCTAAAAAGGGATTTAAAATTCTCCTTCCTCCATTCATGCTGAAAAGAGAAGCTTACGCTGGCGTAACAGCTTTTAGCGATTTCGAAGATGTGATTTACAAAATCGAGGGTGAAGATCTACACCTAATTGCAACAAGCGAGCATGCGATTGCAGCAATGCACATGAACGAAACACTTGAAGAAGACGAGCTTCCAATGCTCTACGCTGGCTTCAGTCCTTGCTTTAGAAAAGAGGCTGGAGCGCATGGAAAAGACACAAAGGGAATATTCCGAGTTCATCAATTCAACAAAGTAGAGCAGTTTGTTTTCTGTTCGCCTGAGAATAGCTGGGAATGGCATGAGAAGCTTTTAGAGAATGCAGAAAAGCTCTGGCAAGGTCTTGGAATACCCTACCGGGTCGTGAATATCTGCACAGGGGATCTCGGGATAGTTGCGGCTAAGAAATACGATCTCGAAGCCTGGATGCCATCCCAGGCTACCTATAGAGAAATGGTTTCATGCAGCAACTGCACGGACTGGCAGAGTTACAGGCTAAATATAAGGTTTGCTGAGAGAAAGGGAATGCCGAGCAAGGGTTTTGTCCACACCCTGAATTCCACAGCCATAGCTACAACGAGAGCGATAACCGCAATCATCGAGAACTATCAGCTCGAGGATGGCAGAGTTGAGATCCCCAAAGTGCTAAGAAAGTATTTAGAAAACATTGAAGCGGCGCCAAAAGACTACATAACCCCCAAGAAGCTCTCGTAAGGCGTCAAAACTTCGCAATCGTTCTCTCTTATTAGCACCACGTCTTCTATCCTAACTCCGCCTATTTTTTTGTAGTAGAGCCCGGGCTCAATCGTGACAACCATTCCGCTTTTAAGTTCTACGTCAACATCGCCAAGTCTCGGTTCTTCATGAACCTCAAGACCTATTCCGTGCCCTGTAGAGTGTATAAAACCTTCTCCACTTTTAGTCTCATATCCGTAGCTTTTCAGGCAATCTTTCACCGTATTATGCACATCTCTACCGTTAACCCCATCCCTGAGCATAGAGATGGCATTTTTCTGGGCTTCAATTACCGCTCTTAGCATCTCCTCGATTTCTGTATTATTCCGAATCAAAATCGTCCTGGTGAAGTCGGCAAAATATCCTGTGCTTGGGTTTTTTGGAAAAATGTCTACGAGTAAATGATCCTCAACCCTTCCTCTACCGATTTCATGCGGGTCTGCAGAGAGTTTACCCGTAGAGCAAATCGTATCTTCTGCTATCAGGCCCAAAGAATATAACTCCCTCTCAATAAGCTTTCGAGCAAATTCGCAGGTGAAGTTCTTTTTAAATTTCAGTTTGTTTAGAAACTTTTCAAAGGCTTTAAGGAGCTTAATACAATTTTGCCTGATTTTAAATACTTCTTCAGCTCTTTTCACAGCCCTTAGCTTTAAAAAGGGATTTTCAATTACTTCTACTTCAAAGCTCCTTTGGAGTTCGAAAGCCAAAAATGCAGGGAAATCTGTGGGAATTAACACCTTTTTAGCTCTTCCTTCCTTTAATCTCTCGATGAGGATTTCTGCAATAGCCTTCCTTGAATTTCCAAGCTCCCTAATTTTTTCCTCATAGCCAAGTTTTTCGAAACTTGCTATTTCCTTAACCCTGCTTTCTCTAAGCGCCCTTCCAAGCTCCATTTCAGGAAGAACTAGCAGTTCCGTACCATCAGCACCTAAGATGTAAAACATCGAAGCATTACTTTTGAATTTCGTTGCGTAAAAGAAGTTAGCATTGCCGGAGTGCTGAACGAAAAAATCCGCATTTTTCTCTCTAAGTGATTCAATCACCATAAAAGAATCCTGGCCCAACCCTCCGCCACGACTTTATCTCCTACCTTGCAGACGGCATTCACTTTGAGTCTATTCTTTTCCCTTTCAACAACTTCACATTCAGCTGTTACAAGATCACCTATTCTAACAGGCGAGGTATACTTAAAGCTGGTTTCCAGCAGAACCACAGTGCCCGGGAGCATCGCCAAAGCCGTGGAAACAAGGCTAGTGGTGAGCATTCCGTGCGCAACTCTACCACCAAATTTTGTCCTTTTAGCAAACTCCTCATCAAAATGTATCGGATTCATGTCTCCAGAAACAAGACCGAAAAGCTGGATATCTGCCTCACTGATCTTTTTAGAAAAGCTAAACCTGAATCCAACATCGACTTCCCCAGAAAGCTTTTTGAATTCCCTGTAATCCCCGCCAAGCTTCAAGTAAAGACCCTTAAGCTCAGAAAAACTTGGCATGAAGTAAGTAAAAAGAAGAGCTATAAAAGACTTACCTCTTAGCCTTCTTCATCTTGAGCTTCTTCAGCCTTATTATGTTCTCTCTATCCATTTCCTCTAGCTTGAATGTTATGAACCTTTCAAGCTCTTTCATTCTCGGAATAACTCTGTATTCAAGTGCGTTAACCCTGCGTTTTGTTCTCTCAATCTCTTCCAGCAGTTTTCTTATAGTTGTCTCAATCTCTGCAACTTCTAGTATCGAATCTACTAGTTCTTCATAAGCTGTTACTGCTTCATCAACTCTTACGCTTGTGCTCAGAATACCATACGGCTTCTCTATTGCTCTCCTCGCAACCTTCTCCCTTTTTATTACAGGCACCACAACACCCATTATGCTCTTCTTTTTAACGGTGAAACTAGGAGGAATCCGGCAACATGAAAGGGCAATGGAACGCAACGCAGGAAATCCATCGACAGCCATTGCAATCAAAAGCTTCTGCTGGGCTTTGTTGTAATTTTCCACCATTTTCTGAATTGCAACCTTTGCTTCCTCGAGAAGCTCCCTGAATTCCATTATCAGCCCATCTCTCTTCATCTTCAGCAGTGAGTGACCGCGAACTGCCATCCTTATTCTTCTTCTTAACTTTATGAGCTCCATTCGTGTCGGTTGAACTTCTGCCATGGTCTCCCCTTTAAAAAATTAGGAAGCTTTCTTCTTCCTGTACGCAGGATGATATTTCTCAATGTATTTTCTTTCAATCTTTGTCAGCTCCCTTTCAGGAAGCATCGCCAGAAGCTCCCACCCCAGATCAAGCGTTGTTTCAATGTCTCTATCCTCATATTTGCCCTGATTCACGAATCTGCGCTCGAATTCGTCTGCAAATTTCAGGAATTTCCTGTCCCTTTCACTCAGCGCTTCTTCGCCAACTATTGCAACCAGTCCTCTAAGATCCACACCCTCCGCGTAAGCCGCGTACATCTGGTCGTTCCACTGCTTGTGGTCGTCTCTCGTCATTCCTTCTCCGATTCCTTCCTTCATCAGCCTGCTAAGAGACGGGAGCACGTTAATAGGCGGATAAATGCCCTTTGCATGCAGTTCTCTGCTAAGCACGATCTGCCCTTCGGTTATATAGCCTGTTAGATCGGGTATCGGGTGGGTAATGTCGTCAGCGGGCATTGTGAGTATCGGGAATTGTGTTATCGTCCCCTTCCTCCCACGGATTCTTCCAGCTCTTTCGTAGATCGTGGCCAGGTCCGTGTACATGTAGCCTGGATAACCTCTTCTTCCAGGAACTTCCTCTCTCGCTGCGCTGATCTCTCGCAGTGCTTCACAGTAGTTAGTCATGTCCGTTAGTATGACAAGAACGTGGTAGTCATAGGTGTACGCAAGATACTCCGCAGCCGTCAGCGCCATTCTTGGCGTGATTATTCTCTCAATTGCGGGATCCTTTGCAAGATTGAGGAAAACCACAGCTCTTTCAAGAGCGCCCGTTCTCTCAAACTCCTTCATGAATTGATAAGCCTCCTCATAGGTTATTCCCATTGCCGCGAAAACTACTGCGAATTCCTCAGCTTGGCCGCGAACCTTTGCTTGGCGAGCGATTTGCAGAGCAATATCATTATGCGGTAAACCGCTTCCGCTGAATATTGGAAGCTTTTGGCCGCGAACGAGAGTATTCATTCCATCAATGGCTGAAATTCCTGTCTGGATGAATTCCCTTGGATACTTTCTCGCGTAGGGGTTAATTGCAGAACCAATGATCGGAATTCTCTCCTCCGGAATTATTGGAGGCCCGCCATCGATTGGTTCGCCTGAACCGCTCAGAATTCTCCCAAGCAAATCTTTTGAACAGCTAAGCTTAACTATGTCGCCAGTAAAGCGAACAGCACAGCTCTTATCAATGCCCCTCGTGCCCTCAAACATCTGCACGACAACAATATTCTTAGAAGTATCCAGAACCTGCCCTTTTCTAGTGGAACCATCAGGAAGCACAACGTTAACAAGCTCCCCGTATGCAACTGGTTTCGTTTTTTCAACAAAAATAAGAGGACCTGCAACCTGTGTAATCGTCTTGTATTCCTCCATAATCACACCCCCAAGCTCTTCTTCATCTTTTCAAGCGCCCTACTCATCGCAGTCTTGTAATCCCGCTCAAGTTTGCTTCTCATGAACTCATCGAATCCCTCGACTTTCTCGATTTCCTCGTATGTCTTTCCGGCCTCAAGAGCCTTGTAGAACCAGTCGTTCACCGTTTTTATTGCCTTTAGCATGTCATACTGCTTTCTGACATCGCAGTAGCTGTCGACCTCGTGGTAAGCATATTGCGAGAGATAGAAGTCTCTAATAATTCTTGCTACGAGCAAAAGCACTCTCTGAGATTCAGGTAGTGCATCGCTACCGACCAGCATCACTATCTCCTGCAAAGTCGCTTCTTCTTGCAGAACGCTCATGGCCCACGTTCTAAGCTCATTCCAGTCTGGTGCAACATTTTTCGCATACCAGTCCGCAAGGGTGCCAGTGTACAGACTGTAGCTAATAAGCCAGTTTATAGCAGGGAAATGTCTTCTACCCGCAAGCTTTGCATCTAATCCCCAGAATGCTTTCACTATTCTCAGAGTGTTCTGAGTAACAGGTTCGCTGAAATCTCCACCGGGCGGCGAAACCGCACCAACCACACTTACACTTCCGATTTCACCACATAGGGTCTTTACTCTGCCTGCTCTCTCATAGAACTCTGCAAGCCTTGAAGCAAGATAGGCTGGATATCCTTCTTCACCGGGCATTTCTTCTAGTCTTCCCGAGAGTTCCCTCATCGCCTCGGCCCATCTGCTTGTGGAATCCGCTTGCAGCGCTACATCATAACCCATGTCCCTGAAGTATTCTGCAATCGTTATTCCAGTATAAACGCTCGCTTCTCTTGCCGCAACGGGCATGTTTGAAGTGTTTGCCACAAGGACTGTTCTGAGCATCAAAGGCTTTCCTGTTCTGGGGTCTATTAGTTCGGGGAACTCTTCTAGAACTTCCGTCATCTCATTTCCACGCTCTCCGCAGCCGATGTAAACCACTATATTTGCATCGCTCCACTTCGCTAGCTGATGCTGCGTTACTGTTTTTCCGCTTCCGAACGGTCCTGGAATTGCGGCCGTCCCTCCTTTTGCTATAGGGAAGAATGTATCTAGAATCCTTTGTCCAGTAAGCAGAGGAACCACTGGCGGCAGCTTTTCCACATATGGTCTTGGAATCCTTACCGGCCACTTATGGGCCATTTTGAGTTCAGTTCCATCTTCGAGAACTGCTACTGGCTCGTCCACTGTAAAGTTCCCCGAGTAAACCTCTTTTACCTTTCCACCTCTTACATTGGGTGGTACTAAAATCCTGTGCTCAACGACTTCGGTTTCCTGAACTTTTCCAATTATCTGCCCTGCCTTAACTTCGTCACCCTTTTTGATCAAAGGCTGGAAATCCCACTTCTTCTTTTTGTCGATACCTGGGGCTTCTATTCCTCTGCTGATGAAGTCTCCGCTGATCTCCTTCAGCAAAGGAAGCGGTCTTTGAACTCCATCGTATATGTTTCCTATAAGCCCTGGACCGAGATCGACGCTCAGCGGCATTCCTGTGTTTACAACTTTCTCTCCTGGACGGATTCCAGAAGTGTCTTCGTAGACCTGTATCAGAACTTTGTCTCCTGCCAAGCCAACAACTTCCCCCATCAGATTCTCTTCTCCTACCTTGCAGAGGTCATACATTCTCGCCTTCAGTCTCTCCGCAACGACGAGTGGTCCAGAGATCCTAAATATTTCACCCACGCTCATTTCCATAGCTCAACACCTATCGCCTTTCTTATTTTTTCCTTAATTTCTTCAACACCTCCCGTTGCGCCCACAGCTATAAAAGTCGGTTCTACTCTCTCTTCTATCTCTCTGCGAAGCGCAGCGGGCAATTTTTTCAAAAATTCAGCCTTTATCGCAACCACACCTATATCCTTCCTATTCAAAACATCTTGAACTGCCCTAAAAATTTCCTCGTCTTTCGAAACTTCATAAATGTCCACAATCCCAGCGAGCATGAAGCCCGTAACGAAGTCCAGGTCACCGATGACCGCCAGCTTCATAGAATCACCATTTCCTTCTCTATTTCCTCATTTGGAATGTTATGATACTTTCCCCAACCAAGAATGCGGAGATTGTCGACTTCCACTCTCTTTAGGACGATATACTGCAAAACTGGAAGAACGCTCAGAGGATATTTGCCCGCTCTTTTTGCAATTGCCTCGATCCAGTTCTTATCAAGTTCAATCTCCAACCTACTCAAATCTTGGACGCTAGTTACTTTCCAGAACCAGAATCCCTCGAGGGCTTTAGTAATCTCCTCGAAACTCATCGTCGCTAGCTTTCTAGCTTCATCTTCCGTGAGCTCGTAACCTCCCGGAATTACGCGTGCAATGATCTCCTCAACGGTATCCCCTTCAGCTTTCAGTCTAAGAATTGTCTTTATGTTCCTCAAATCTATCTCCATCTTTACAAAATGCGTGAAAACCCGGCTTTCAAAGTCGTTGGTCTTTACCGATAGCACGGCTTTGTAGTAGGATTTCCATAGCTCATCCTCAACTACGCTCATAGGAGCGGAACCAATCTTCGAAAGAGCCTCGCTGTAAATCGTCCCCTCTAGTTCTTTCGCTATTTCGCCAATTTCCTTGGAGAGCATAGAACGGAGTTCTTCCAAGCTGAATTCTCCAGCTGGAATAAGCGTTTCTTCGATCATCTCCGCTGGTAGATTTGCATTCTTACCTCGAATTATATTTATCAGATTCCATACATCGCATCTCCGCAAATAGTTACCGATAAGTATCTTGGCATCCCCGAAAGAAACGCTGTAGATTTTCCTATGGGTCTTTGCAAGATTTGAAAAGAGAGCATAATCCAAAAGTTTTGGACCGGAGTACTTGTAAGCCATCTCGTCGATCTCTTTCTTGTATTCAGTTTCTTCAAGAAACCTCATTATCTCGTCGAAAGACATGTTCAGAAGCTTTCTAAAGTCTTCTGCTTTGAGCAGTCTGCTCTTCATCACCTTGGTTCTGGCAACTATGTAAGCGTATGCAGCCTTTGTCCTTGAGATCATCCTTATCACCCGAAGAGAACTTTAGACACCTCACTGAGCTTCTTTTCGTATAACTGCAAAAGCATTTCGTCGAATGTCAGATTAATCCTCACCTCTCCATTTTGCTCTTCCAGCAAGATGCCACCCAGAGCAGAGATATTCCCAGCAATCTTCAAATTGATTCTTGCCTTTTTGATGATATTTTTAACAATCGCCTCGTCCTCTTTTCTGACATATATCAGCATTCCATCCTTGGCATTCCTCTTAATTAAGGACTCCAAAATCTTCTCTCTTGTCTTTTCATCCATTTCTGCGATTTTCTGCCTCAATTTTTTAAATACCTCGTCTGTTATTTCCTTTTGTTTTGACAAAATAATCCTTTTGAGCTCCAGATTCAGGCTGGAAATTTCCTGCCTCCTCAAGGCTTCTCCTTCCTTTTCTGCTTCTTCTCTTGCCTTTTTAAGTATAAGTTCGGCCTCAGCCCTGGCATCGGATATTATCTTTTCAACTTCTTTCTTCGTCTCAATCTCAATCTTTTTTATTTCTTCTTCTCCCTTCCTCCTTATTTCTTCCAACAAAGCATCCAAGGGCATTCTTTCACCCGTAAGCAAACATCAGTATAAAGCTGATGACCAGTCCGAATATAACGATGGTCTCTGGAATCACTGTAAAGAGCAGTCCAAGTCCAAGGAAGCCCCTGTCTTCTGCTATTGCTCCAACTGCA
>QNUZ01000087.1 GCA_004347865.1 Archaeoglobi archaeon
AAGGGAGGGCAAGATCGTTGCGGCCCTGATGGATGACGGCGGCATTAAGGTGGGGGGAAACTCCGTGCTTTATTTCTGCGGCATCCCAGCGAAAGTAAGGAGATCACCCTGGCAGGATCCCCCTCCGGAGGCCAGATGTTCTGAGAACGAGAAAGAGGTCAGGGCCCTACTTGCAAGTCTTGAAACGGTCTGAAACTTTATCGAATTTAAATTAAAATTCGAAAATCGAACAAAAAATTAATATATATTTATCAAACCTTTATGTCATGGTGAATGTCGACTCTCTGCTGCCCCTTTCGGCATTCGGGGTTTACTGCCACGCCGTGTTCATCAGCATAACACTCGGATTTCCTCCAGCAATAATGGCCCTGCTCTTCAAGTACATGAAAACCAAGGATGAAGAATACTTCAGGACGGCAAAGACCATGACCTGGGTTCTTTCGCTAAATTTCGCCCTCGGAGCCATAACTGGCACCCTCGTTGAATTCGGGCTGGTGCAGGCTTGGCCGGGCACGATCATCGCAATTGCCAGCTTTGCGTTCGTGCCTCTGGCACTTGAACTTCTGGCCTTTGCAAACGAAATAGCCTTTCTGGTTCTCTTCATCGTAACGCTGGGAAAGATAAGGACATCCCGAAGCATCGCAATTCTGGCCGTTTACTGGATTTTTGCCGTTCTTTCGGGTGTGCTGATAACGGCTGTCAATTCCTGGCTTGTTGCCCCCTGGGGAACGGGGGAGGTTCCCAGTGCGCTCTACCCCTTCATGCCCGATTTCGGCGAAAATTCAGTCGACGTTCAGAAACTGGTTGCCATTAAAATAATCGCCCTTGCCTCAGGATTGCCTCTTCAGGCGATAATTCAGAATCCAGAAGTCGCGGAAAAAGTGGGCGTAATTCTCGAAGATCCCTATGTGGCCCTTTATAACCCGTATGCAGCTGCTTCAGCGTTCCACAACATTTCAGCCGCGGTTCTCGTCGGCCTCTCCATTGCGCTTCTCGCCTTCTCGGTTGGATGGCAGAAGAAAAAAGAGGAGAGATTTCTGAAGGCGGTTAGGGTCGTTTCCCCGCTGGTTCTTGTGGTTTTTCTGATTCAGCCCACGGTTTTCGGTCACTTAATGGGCGAATCCGTTGTCGGATACAATCCGACAAAGTTCGCAATGATGGAGGGTGCGCATCAAACTCTATACAGCCCCCTGCTCTCTTTCGTTGCATATGGAGATCCTAACAGGCCAATTCCCGGCTTTGATGAACTCAAAAAGCGCTGCGAGGAGCATGGAGGTAAAAGGCTCGATGATTTGGCTCTCAGCGTCGGCCTTGATCGGGACGCGATCATCGGAATAGCCGGGAGCCTGGGAGTGAATTTGGACAGAAGCAGAACTGAAGAAGTGCTGGATACAAAATTGAGGGATCTATGCCTTTCAGATCTTTCAAGGGCAGAGGAAAAAACCGAAATTCTGCACTACGCATACTATACAAAAATATTCTTCGGAATTCTCGGATTTCTCTCTGCAATAGCTTTATTCGCCGCTTTGAGAACCGTACCAGTTTTGTCAAAAGTGGTGAAGGGGATTCTGGGAGAAAGAGCAGTCTTTTTGCTTTCCGTTGGCATTATGCTCGGCTCTACTGTGCCTTCCGCGCTTGGATGGTATGTTAGGGAAGTTGGTAGAAAGCCCTGGACTGTCTACGGGCTGCTGTATCCAGATGAGCTCGTTTCCGTCTTTGAGCCAGCCCGAAGTGGTGGCTTTGCGCTGTTCATGGCCCTGGTAATTGCCTCGGTTGTGTTCTCAGGTCTTCTTGCGATGTACATCGTCGCAACAAGGGGCAGAAAATCGGAGGAACTTAGCGGAGGTGATGAAAATGACTGAGCTTCCATTCATAATTCTCGGGTTTGCGGTTCTGCTTCATGTGGTCTTCGTCAGCATCACAATAGGAACTGGCTGGATTTCTGCCTATTCCAGACTGATGGCCTACCTCAAAAAGGATTCAGAGCTTGAGAGGGTTTCAAGAAGTGCATTCAGGATCCTTGTCGTCTTCGAGCTTTTCTCAGGAGTATGGGGAACGATAATAACAGTCGTATTGGCGGGATTCTTCCCGACTTTGATTGCGCTGGCAACTAACGTTCTGTTTGCACCGCTGCTGATAGCACTGATCTCGATAATGATAAGAATACCCAGCATCGCGGCCTTCTGGTACACGTGGGGAAGAATTGATCCGAGGGTCCATTCGGCCATTGGTCTTTTGATGGCAATTTCCGGGTTTTTGATCCCGTTTGGATTCAGAACCCTGTTTTCGGAAATTAACTCTCCAACCGCGCTCGGGCAGTTCCTGTCATCAGGACTTGCAGATCCGTTTGCAGCCTATCTGAGCGGTCTTTTCTGGGTTCTATATCTGCACTCCATCTTCGCCTCCCTTTCGGTCGGCGGGTTTGTCGTTGCGTACCTTATGGCCGAAGAGGGGCATGAAAAGGGCGTCAGAATCGGTTACAGGTACGGTCTTGGATTTCTGCTGCTCCAGATTCCAGTGGGTGCCGTGCACTGGATCCTTCTCGGTTCTCGCTCGCAGTACATTTTCGAAGCCATAACATACGGATCCTTTATGCCGGTACTGGTGCTAAAGGTACTGGCCGTCCTGACCCTGCTATCACTGGGTCTTAAGGGTTACCTAGAGGGAAAGTCAGTTTTTGCAAAGTACTCGGCCTTCCTTTCACTCCTGGCAGTTTTTCTCGGGGAGTTGATGAATGATGGCTCCAGATATCCATTCATGGTGGTCATCACAGAAGGCGGCATTCCCATTTCAAGCTTTGCAAACTTCTATATCGAGATTCCGATGGCTGCGGTTTACGTAATTTTGGGATTTCTGCTTTTGAGCATCCTTGTCTTCCTGTCAGCACTTTTCTATGCACTTTTCCGCAGATTTCTATCTGAGCCCATCTGATACAATTTTTTGCCCGCAGCAATCATATGCATTCGAAAGTCTTTGACACTCTTTTTATAAAAATGGGTGCCCAGAAAGCCCAGAGCTTTAGCTCTGGGATGAATGGGCAAGGTTTAAATAGTTCTGCGTTGAAGAGGTCCTGGGGACGTTCCCTTGCAGAGAGAAGTCCATGAATATAGCTCATGCCTTAACACCGGAAGCTCCCGAATTTAGTCGTGGAGCAGCTCACTTCATATCTTTTCCAAGGGAAAAAAATCCTTGGCTTGGGAACAGAAATAACGAGAGAAGTTATGAGCATCCATCTTAAACAAGAGATTTTAACCGAAAACCTCGCCCTTCAGGGCGGGGCAGCTCAGGAGAAAAAGGCTCAAATTGAGGGAGTCGGTGGCAATAAGGTATGAGTGTTAAAATTGAGATTAAAAACATACCAGAGGGTCTAAGGAGAGAGGGCCTAGAGGAGAAGCTGGCCGAGATCTGTAGAAAGAACGACATAGCGTTTATAGCTATTTTTGGCTCCTTTGCAAAAGGAAAGCAAAACAAAAAAAGCGATATAGATATAGTCATCGAATTTGAGCGAAATAGTGAAAAGAGCCTCTTGGATTTGGTTAGGATAGAAGATGAGCTGAGAAAGGTATTTAAAAGGAAGGTCGACCTCGGGATCTCCAGCAGCTTAAGCCCCTATATAATAGAAGATGTGAAAAAGGAAATGCGAGTCATTTATGAGGAGAGATAGAGCATACTTAGGACACATTTTGGATGCCAACGCCTACAACTCCAGCAACGACTGCTCCTGCGAAACCGTTAATTCCGGGCTTTGAGGCGATCTTTGCTGCAGCTGGGCTTCTTGCAGCAGCTTATCTGCTCAGTAGGAAAAATAAAACCATTTTTTATTTCTAAAGTTAGTTTCATTAGGTTTTCCTGCAACGAGTCATAATCCATCTGTCCGATTTTTAAGCTCTTCTAGCCTGGTGATGAGAAGCATACGAGGCATAATCGGCAAGGATCATGGCTACCAAAGCAGGAAGGACACGAGGTGGTATGAGATCCTCGGGGAGAGCTTTGCGGCGGAATATGAAAGAGAAGAGAAGCTCCAGAGATTCCAGGCGATGCTTTCTTCCGGATCGGGGATCATTTACGCCAGGAATTCCGAAATGATCGTCGAATTCAACGGAGAAATGTTTAGCACAAACGATACCAGGTACTTTTCGACTCTAGGTACCTACTTCGAATCAATCCCTTCAGAGAATCCGCTGGATTCGAGGCCGGAAGTGCTGGAAAGAAGGCCAGGATACCTGAGGACTGAAGACGGTCTAGCAAAGGTGTTCGTTGCGTACAGATTCCCCTCAGTTCTTCCCGAGGGATTTCTTTACTCGGTCTTCGGTCTTGCAAAAGAGGTTTGCCTGAAGTGGAGGCTGCTGGATTCCGGAAGATTTGCCGCAAAGGCTGAACGGATAATAGCGAGGAAACTCGGCAGGAGAATTTCGGATACCGCCACTGCCGATGATCTTGCGGAGATCCTGCAGCAGATAAGGAGCGGGGTCGATGCGCTGTCCTTCCATCTTTTCTTCGTTCTCTACGCCGATACCGAGAAGGAGCTGAGAAGGGCCAGCAGAAATCTTCAGGGCGCCCTTAAGCTTTACGGAATCGAAGTGGAGTCCCCGCTGTTCTACCAGCAGGAATTATTCGAATTCAGAACGAAAATAGGGCTTTTCTTTCAGTTAAAGAACACGATAACAACTGCCAGCTCCGCAAGGGTTTTCTATCCGTTCATAAAAGAGACCCTTGCCGAGGAGGGCGGGGTATTCCTGGGTTTCTCCAGCACCGGAGATCCCGTTGTTTTCGATCCTTACAGAAGGCTGAACTACCTGATGCTCGTTCTGGGGGAGAGCGGTAGCGGAAAGAGCATGACCGCAAAGGTCTATCTTTCAAGGCTTCACGCAAAGAAAAAGCTCCCGATATTCGGGATCGATCCGGAAAGCGAATACTCCAGATTGGCCGAAAAATTCGGGGCCATGGGAATTGAAATATCCGAGGAGAAAAAGCTGGGCCTGGATCCGCTAATGCTCGGGATAGACAGGGTCATGGTGGCAGACATGCTGGCCGAGTTTTACTCTGTTCCCAGAGAACTGCAGCCCAGGCTGAGGAGAGAGCTGCAGACCTTCGACGGTGATATCCTGAACTTTGCTGAAAACTGTTCGCAGGAGCTCAGGAAATACCTTGAGGCTGCAGCAGTCCCCCCGGATTCAAACATCTTTCAGGGAAAACCGCCAACCGTGGGAGAGCCGGTAATCTTCGGGATGAGAGATCTAAAAAGCCCGCACGTCAAGGCCTTGGCTGCAGCGCTGATCTCGGCCTATCTCACCCAGATGCTGAACAGGCCTGCGGTTCTTTTTGTCGATGAAGGCTGGCTGTTTGTAAAAATGCCGAAGCTCATGGGGGTTTTTGAGAACTCTGCTAGGAGGGGGAGAAAGTACGGGCTGCACTTTCTCTTCATAACCCAGCGCGTCGAGGACGTTGCCTCAACCCCGGAGGGAAGAAGCCTGCTCGAACAGGCCGCAACGGTTATGCTCTTCAGGCAGGAAATCGGGGGCATAGAGCTCGTGAAGGAGATATTCAGGCTGTCAGCTGGCGAGGCCGGCATGCTGACAAGGGCAGCAACGGGAGAGGGGATCTTGAAGACTTCGAACTTAAAGATAGGGATAAGGATAGCCTTAACGCAGAGGGAGTTCAGGGAGTTCTCAACCACACCGAAGGTCTGATCTGTCAGCTTATTTTTATCGTCTCCTTTTTCAGCGTCTCCGAATAAATCCTGGTCTTAGTAATTCCCTCCTCGTTCTCTTCCTCCCCGGGCTCGAAGCCCTCGATCCCGACATCCACACCGTTTCCGGCTAATTCCGGGATCTCAAGCTTTACCCTTACCCTCTTTCTTGCAGGAATCGAGTTCAGGATCGCTCCAAGCACATATGCCTCGAAGCTTACGGATTTTTCTGGATAGAACGCCGCAAAAACTGCAAAAAGAGCGAGCAATGCGGAAAAAAGGAGCATTCTTCCGGATGCGGCAAAAAGTATGAATGCGGCAAGCAGGAGGTAAGCAAGTTGCCTCACCTTTACGATCCAGAAGACGTTCTCGTCGAGCAGGCTCAGTTCCCTAACGCTGCAGAACCTTATATTCCTTGCCTCAAACCCCTTCACATTGTCAGATCCACTTTCGGGCTTAAAAGGGTTATGCCATCTTTGGCCGTTTCTTTGTTCATTCCGGAACCGAGGTTATGGTTTTTCTGAAATCTTTTTATTAAATGTTTTTTGATCCGATTGTATATTCATAAATTGGATAAAACCTTAAAAAGGACGTGAACCAAAACCCTTTTATTCTATTTCCAAAAACCAAAACCCTTTTTTTCTGGGGTCTACTTTAATTGTGACGTGGAAGAGATCTGCCCCGAATGCAGTGGAACGGTCGTGGAAAACCGCGGCATATACTACTGCCGCCGCTGCGGGTTTGTGGTTGGGGTGGAGCTTGTATTCGACTCCGCCCCGCAGAGAGCACAAACTTGGACAGGGAGAATTCTGCAGAGTGTCGAGAAAAGTTCGGACGGAATTTCCGCAATGCTGAAGCGCAGGGCGAGCTACATAGCAGTGAAGCTCCAGAAAAAGTACCACGTAGGGCAAAACGTTGCCGCTGTTGCCGGACTGATTGCCGCCCAGGAGGAGCTCGGAATTCAGCCCAGAGTGAAGGCCCCAAAAAGCACGGTAAGGAATGCAAAGGCCGTTTTAAGGAAGGCTAAGGGGAAGCTATACTCTCCGATGAAAAGAGCGGACATTTTTGCGGATCGCCTTTTTGAGAAGTGCTTGGAGCTCGGAATTCCGCCCGAGCCGGCCATGGAGATATACAACCGGCACAGAGATCTGCTCGGATCCCTGAAACCCAGCACAGTTGCCTTTGCAGTGGGCTACCTCCTCGGAATGAAGCTTCCTAAGAGGAGGGCCGCGAAGAGGGTGGCAAGAATACTCGAACTGGCCGAACCCACTCGCACGAATGCTTCCGGGGCAGATCTTGACCACAAAAGGCCTGAAGAAACCGGGAGGTGATATGTTGGAAAGGAAGAGTTTTCTGAAGGATAGAAGAGCTGTGAGCGATGCGCTGGTGATGCTGCTACTGCTCGCGGTTGGTGCTGTGGTGGTAGCCGGGATAGGATCAGTCCTCCTGACCAAAGCTCCAAAGCAGACGGCCCCCGTAGCATCAGTGGCGGTCGTGCCTACAGCCAATGGCGTCCTGATAAAGCACGAAGGCGGAGATTCGATATCCTACTCGGACGTCCAGGTCATGGTTTACAGCTATCCATCGATTCAGAACGTTAGCGGCTACCCGACAGGCCTCAACAGCACCACAGTTCAATCCCGCACCGAGGTCGGCTCCAATACAATGTTCAACACGGGTGACGTCAGATACATCCCGCTCTCAGCAGGAACATATCTGGTCGAGCTGATACACGCTCCGACACAGCAGAAGATCGCCAGTAATGTAGTGACGGTATCCTGAAGTCCTTACCTTTTTTTCTTTTTTCAGGGTGCGGAGAATGATAAAACCAGGGATTGAATTCCTGTTCAGGATCAAGTTAGATAGGAGAAGAGAAAAAGAGAAGATCCAAGTCGATTTTTCCTCTTCCCCTCCTCTACCCGAACCACCTCTGAATGCGGTGGAGTGCTACGATGTTGACGGTGCGAAAGTAGCGATCACTCCTAATAAGTACGTCCTCCTCCAGCCGGAAATCCCGGAGGGTTTTGAAAAGATCCTGAAGGAGGTTATATTCCGCTTTTCAATCTCTCAAGAGGGCAGGCCCGAGGACAGGCTGATGAGGGCTTTTCTCAGCGTTGCAGAAGAGAAGAAGATTCCCCCGCAGCAGGCCAGAAGCTGCTGGTACCACCTTTACAACTTCGCCTTCAGGGCGGGGAGGATCACACCGCTGCTGAGCGATCCGAACGTCGAGGACATAGCCTGCAGCGGTGCGAACAAGCCAGTATATGTTTTTCACAGCAGGTACGGTTATATTCCTACCAATATTGTTTTTTCTGATGTAGAGCTCCTCAATTTTGTTCATTCTCTTGTGCAGAAGACTGGGGCCACGCTGAGCTATGACAGCCCGATCGCCGATGCAACCCTCTACGACGGCAGCAGGCTGAACGCAACGATAAGCATCTCCAGAGAGGCAAGCTTCGTGATAAGAAAATCCAAGAAGACTCCCCTCACCCCAAAGATGCTGATAGATAAGGGAACCTGGACTCCCGAGATCGCGGCCCTACTATGGCTCGCACTCGAGAGCAGGTGCTCGCTCATGTTCATAGGGGCAACTGCAAGCGGGAAGACGACGGCGATGAACGCGGCCGCATTCTTCATCCCGCCACACTCCAGGATCGTCAGCATCGAGGATACATTCGAGCTCTGGCTCCCGCACGAGAACTGGACCGCCATGATAACCAAGGGGAGCATCACACAGCTTGACCTCCTGAAAGCCGCCTTAAGGCAGAGGCCCGAGTACATCATCGTCGGCGAGGCCAGGGGGGTCGAGGTTAGGGAGATGTTCACGGCAATGGGCACCGGGCACACGACGCTCACGACGTTCCACGGCGGCGATGTGATGAGCGTTCTCAGGAGGCTAACGGGCGAAACGCTGGGGATAAAGCACGACCAGCTCATGCTCCTCGACTTCATAATCACCCTGAGCCTTGTCGGCACGAGGAGGATCTGCACAAGCGTGACTATGATCTCCTCCGAGGGTGAGCAGAGGCTTCTGGGCCCGCTCTTCGGGACGGATGTAGCATGCTATTCCGTCGAGGAGGGAGCACACAGGATTGACCGTCTGGCAGCGGCCCTTGATAAGATCAGCCAGAAGAGTTTGAAACCGAAGAAGGCCATGAGAGACTCTTTCGAGGAGAAGGTGAATACACTTCAGAATGCCCCTGCGGACTATCTGCCCTTCAAGAAGTACATAGCCAGGCTCGGAGGTGGCGCATGAATTCGCGCGGGCTTGCAGGCGTACTTGTGGCATCACTCCTCCTTTCGATCATAGCCAGCGCCTACGTCGTCTACCAGGCACATGGGGTTCCGGGCTACTGCAAGAACGCCGAAAGGAAAATGCTGGAGGACTTCCTGTCGGGATTAAGGGACCTAGCCGCAAGGCAGAGGAATGTTATCGGCTCGGGAGAAACTTCGGGAGT
>QNUZ01000088.1 GCA_004347865.1 Archaeoglobi archaeon
GGCCCAGAATGTGGTTTATGCGGACGTTTACGGCAACACAATGTATTATCCGGCAGGGAAATATCCGATCAGAATTGTTGACGGCAAGGAGGTCGCTGGAAACGTCTTATTCAACGGTTCAGCGGGTGAGGGGGAGTGGAGGGGATTCAAGGCGTTCGGCTTCTCTACCTGGGAGGGATTCATTCCATTCGAGGAGATACCCCATGCGATCAACCCGGATTACATCGGCACCGCAAATCAGGAACTGGGATATGGAAAGCACTATCTCGGGGACTCTATGTACTTTTTGGATCCCTACAGGGGGATGAGAATTTACGAGATGCTTGAGGAGTTCACGGCTAGTAAGAAGCTCACAGTGGAGGATTTCATGATTATGCAGAGGGATACGAAGTCCAAGGTTGCGGAATTCTTCCTGCCGTTTTTATTCGAGGCCTATCCGAGAATGGACGAAAAAATGAAAAGTTATGCAGACAAGCTCAAGAACTGGGATCTCAGGATGGAGAAGGAATCGGAAGGAGCATTGATCTTTTCTATATGGCTGGATCATTTCATTAATGAGACCTTCGATGAGTTCTATTCTGCAGGGCTGGACCCGGAATACCTTCCTAGACTTTACGTTGTTCAGAATTTACCGCCTGAAAGCCAGTGGTTCGACGACAAGAGAACTCCGGAAGTTGAAAACAGGTCGGATATAGCTCTCAGGGCTTTCAAACTAGCTATAGAAGAAATAGAAAAGAACGGATACAAGAAATACGGGGACTTCAACAGGCTGAACATACAGCATCCGTTTAGCAAGGTCGTGGGATTTTTCAATTACCCAGAAATTCCGATGAGCGGGGATGAATGGACTGTTTTTAACTTCCATCGAAGCGTCAATTACAGCGGGAGCGTTTATCAGGCCGGTAGCAGCTGGAGAATGATCGTTAGCTTCGGTGATGACTACTGTGTAATTCCGGGTGGAAATTCTGGAAACTTCCTTTCTAGGAACTATGACGATCAGCTGCGATTATGGTCTGAAGGGAAGTACAAGAAATACGACTTCAAATTGGGAGGTGATAGATTTGTCTTCGGCTAAATACGCCCTGCTTGGAGTGGCGGTGATCTCTTCGTTCTTTCACTGGGCGGGTATTGCAGTAACTGGAGCGATAATAGGATTTATGTCCAGAAGCTACAAGAGGGCCATACTATACTCCTTTATAAAAAATGGGTGCCCAGAAAACCCGGAGCTTTAGTTCTGGGATGAATGGGCAAGGTTTAAATAGTTCTGTGTTGAAAAAGCCTTGGGGATCTTCCCTTGCAGAGGGAAGTCCAGATATGCGTTGTAGGCAGGGTCTTCAGGCCGAATAAATCAAAAGTCCTGGCTTTAAATAAAACTCTCAGAGAGTATTTTAAACTCGTTAAATGGTATCTGGGCTACAATTCCAC
>QNUZ01000089.1 GCA_004347865.1 Archaeoglobi archaeon
CGTCGACAAGTTCATCGAAAAAATAAGGAACTTAAAGTCTTAGGCAAAAAAATTTTTAGAAGAAATGCTGGGAGCTTAAGTGAGCTGCTCCGGTTCAAAAGCGTCCCCAAGGCTTTTTCAACACAGAACTATCTAAACCTTGCCCGTTCATCCCAAAGCTAAAGCTCAGGGTTTTCTGGGCACACATTTTTATAAAAAATGGATACAGAAACTAGAGTCATAATTATTTAAATTTAAATGGGATTTAAATTTAAATGGGCACTTAAATCGTTTCAATCTAGCATAAACTTTTCGTCCAAGGGTTCGGATCCTAGGTATTCAAAATCTCTAAATAAACTTCTTCTACTCTTCGCGTTACAACCTCCCAGCTAAACTTCTCCTCGACAGATTTCCTCCCTGCTTTTCCGAGTTTAGTTGCAAGTTCGTCGTTTGCAAGAATTTCTTTAACTTTTTCAGAGAGTTCAGAAACATCGTTGAAAGTTAAGCCTCCCTCCAAGGCTATTTCTGATGGGCCTGGAACGTTTGCAGAAATTACAGGTGTCGAACAGGCCATAGCTTCGATGAGAACTATACCAAATGCCTCAAGTCTTGAGAAAGAGGGTAAAACGAGCACTCTTGCCTTCTGCATCCATTCAATAACCTCTTTTCTTGGCAATCTTCCTGTAAAGATTGCCCTCACATTCAACTTTTCGGCCATTTTTTCAAATCTCCTCCTGTCTTCTCCCTCACCAACGATAACAAGCAAAGCCTTTGTTTCTTTCTGAACTTCCTCCATTGCCCTTATTAATGTCGTAACTCCTTTATAAGCCACAAGTCTCCCAACATAGAGAACTATCTGCTCCCTCTCCCCAGCACTTTTACCGGGCTTGAATTCCTGAACATCCACAGCATTCGGTACGATTTTAACTTTATCCATGAATTTCGATAACACCGGAGAACTTTCAGCATAGCTCCTAGTAGTTGCTATCACCGCATCGGCCTTTTCAAGCAACTCGTTAACGATAGAAAAGTTGATTTTTTCAATGACCTTTCCAAGGAATCCCGGTATTTTGTATCCGTTCACCTTGCTTGGAACAATCACGTCGTTGTGGTAGGTAATAACATGTGGTTTTTCTTCTTTTTCTGCAGTTTCGGCCATTTTTCGGGCGAAAAACGGTGAAGGAACGTGCGAGTGATAGATCTCAGCCTTTAAATTTGGAAATGTAATGGGAATCGGAGAATACGGAATTTTTATGCAGGGAACCGTTATATCTGCTCCAATAGAAGACACAACGGTAACGCTGTGTCCGAGACGTCTGAGATTGTCCGAAAGATTTTTCACATGCTCTTCAACGCCGCCAATATGTGGAGGGAAATAAGGTGTCGAGATAGCTATTTTCAGCACATTTAAAGAGAATCCAATCTGCTTTAAAAAGCTTTCAGCGCAGCTCAGCGATTGCAAACTGTTCTTTTGTCCATCGATTGCACTCCATTATCCATCATTCTCGATAATTTAACTTAAATCATGGAAATGCTTTTTAACAGCAGAATTAACTTAACCACATGTTTCTGATATTCGATCCGGTATACTGGATTCTGGCAATCTTCGGCTATTTGATAATGTTTGCACTTGCCGGCTGGGTGGCACCAAAAGTTGCTGGTAGGGTGGCTGGAAAGTTCTCGCTATATACCTCAATGTTTCTGTTGCTCGTGCTGATATTGGGTACTTCTGCCGGCATAATCTATCTAATTCTAACCATTTCAGAGATCACCGTGGATATATTCGGACTGATAGCCTTCCTCCTCGGGATAAACCTGTTAATTTACTTAATTTCTCCGTATATAATAAATATGAGCTATGGTGCCAAGAAAAGCGAAGAACTTCAGAGACTGGTAAACGAAGTGTCGGCCACGCTTGGAGTGAGGGCTCCAACAGCAGTGGTTGTCCACAGCCCGCCAAATGCTTTTGCTTATGGAAATTTCCTTACAGGAAAATTTGTAGCAGTCTCAGATGCCCTCATAAATGTCCTCTCCAAAGATGAACTAATGGCAGTTATTGGGCACGAAATAGGGCACCACAAGCACAAGGATAATCTTTTCATGCTTCTACTGGGTCTACTGCCTTCGATGATCTTCTATTTGGGGTACATGCTGATTCGCTCTTCGGGGAGTGATAGAAGGGGGTCGCAGCTTGCGATTGTAGGGATAATTGCAGTCGTGTTCTCTTTCGTAATCCAGATCCTTGTTCTAGCCTTTAGCAGGCTTAGAGAGTACTTTGCTGACACAGAAGGTGTTTTCGTGGCAGGAAAGGACGCGATGCAGAGGAGTCTGGCAAAGATACACTACTTCTACCATAGATACCCCTCAATCAAGGCTGAAATATCCGAGAACAAATTCAGGACTCTCTTTATATATGCTCTTGTTAATGCGATTGCGGAACCGATAACAAGAATGGACATTGAGAGACTCAAAAAAGAAAAGGTATCCCCAATCCAAGAGTTCCTATCCACGCATCCACCAATTCCAAAGAGATTGGCTTTTATTGATAGCTTGAGGTTTTAGTAACTCCAAACTTTTTAAATATCCGGCACGAATTTCAGGCTGTTGTGAGCTGCTCCACGACTAAATTCGAGGGCTTCCGGCGTTAAGGGAGGCTTCACGCCCTTCTCCTCATCTGCCGGAGCTAAAGCTCTGGGTTTTCTGGGAACCAATTTTTATAAACTGCCAAATTTCTAATTTGGACATTTTTGTTTTTATAAAAAGAATTCAAAATAAATTAGCGCAAGATATTTAAAATCATTCCCCATTTCCAATTTTGATGCGATCTTTTTTCTACCCCTCCAGCATTGCTCTAGTTGGAGCATCCGCTGAGAAGGGAAAGGTCGGAAATGTAATCCTGAAAAACCTGAAGAATTTCAGAGGAAGAATTTACGCTGTAAATCCAAAGTACTCCGAGATTGAGGGGTTTGAATGCTACCCATCGATTTTGGCCTTGCCAGAAACTGTTGATCTTGCGATTATCGCAATTCCGGCTAAATTTGTAGCATCTGCTGTTGAAGAGTGCGGCCTAAAAGGAGTGAAAAATGTCATCGTGATCTCCGGAGGGTTTAGAGAGGTCGGAACCGAAGGGGCCAAGTTAGAATATAATCTCATTCAAATCGCAAATAAATTTGGAATTAACCTGCTCGGACCAAACTGTTTAGGAATGATCAATGCAGAAATAGGCCTTAACGCTACTTTCAGCGTTGTATCCCCAAAATTCGGAGATGTCGCATTTCTAAGTCAGTCTGGCGCCTTTATCTTGGCTGTGATCCTCTGGGCTCAAAAGACTAAATTTGGCTTTAGCAAGATAGTTAGTTTGGGAAACAAAGCGGTTTTAAGTGAAGCAGACTTCCTAAATTACCTTGCGGAGGATTCTGCTACGAATGTTGTTATGCTTTACTTAGAGGGCATTCAAGACGGCCGAAGGTTCATGGAAACTGCAAAGAAGGTTTCAAAGCAAAAACCAATAGTTATTATGAAGGCCGGAAAAACCGAAAGCGGTGCTAAAGCTGCTTCTAGCCATACAGGAAGTCTTGCAGGGAGCTATGAGGTTTATAAAGCTGCTTTTCGACAAAGCGGGATTATTGTAGCAGAAACTGTTGAAGAGTTATTTGATTTCGCCCTAGCACTTTCAAAGAACAGAAAAGCAGGAAGTGTCGCGATCATTACGAATTCGGGAGGACCGGGAGTTATGGCCTCGGATGCAGTTGAAATTCATGGTCTAAAGCTAGCACCGCTTTCTTCCGAGACGATAGAAGCCCTTAAGAAATTCTTGCCTCCCTCAGCGAACTTCTACAATCCTGTTGATATCTTAGGAGATGCAGACACAGAAAGGTTCTCCAGAGCCATCGAAGTAATTTCTGAGGATAAAGAAGTGGGCACAATTCTAGCTATTCTCGCTCCAACAGCACAGATAGATTTTTACAAAGCTGTCGAAAAAGTTCTTTCGGTTGAAAAACCAGTTTTCTGCTGTTTTATGGGTATTGACGAATCATGTGAAGAGAGATTAATAAAAAATCGTATTCCAAACTTTTTCGACCCCACAAGAGCTGTTAAAGCTATTTCTGCAGTAAATCAGTATGCAAAATTCGATTTCAGCAAAAAAGAGATCAAAAAATTCGAAGTTAACAAAAAAGAGGCTGACAGTATTTTTGAGGAGCTTATGAAATTGGAGTCGAGATTCGTTGGAGTTGAGGGCATGAAATTGCTTGAATGCTACGGTATTAACACTGCTCCGTGGGGAATAGCAAAAAGTGCTGACGAAGCGGAAAAAATTGCTGAAAGTATCGGCTATCCCGTTGCAATGAAAATTGTCTCGCCAGACGTGATCCACAAAAGCGACATCAGGGCAATCAAGCTCGATGTGGAAAAGGGTGAAGTTAAGAGCAGTTTTTACGAAATAATCACGAGAGTCGAAAACTATATGCCCAGTGCCCGGATTGAGGGGGTTCTAGTGCAGAAGATGGTCAAAGGTGGCAGGGAAGTGATCTTGGGTATGAAAAAGGATCCCCAGTTCGGTGAAGTTATCATGTTCGGGCTTGGCGGAATCTATGTAGAAGTATTCAAGGATGTTGCATTCAGAATTGCTCCACTTAGCTTTGAGGATGCGTTGGACATGATAAAAAGCGTTAAATCCTTTGCCCTCTTGAGGGGCATAAGGGGGGAAAAGATGTACGATCTAAACTCATTGGCCGAAACTATTGTTAGGTTCACTCAGTTAAGTATGGATTATCCGATTGCAGAGATGGAGATTAATCCTCTGAAGGTTTTTGAGAAAGGTTGCATTGCAGTTGATTTTCGAATGCTATTGGAGGTGAAGAAATGAAAAAGCTAATGATATCCTCCACGGATAGCTTCTCAGGAAAGAGTGGCGTGGCGTTGTCGCTCGCCCTGATTCTAGAGGATAAAGGCTATGATGTCGGATATCTCAAGATACTGGGAACCAACCCAATAAGACTGGGAAATAGAATATGCGACGAGGATGCAAAGTTGGCTGAAGAAGTTCTAGGACTTAAGGATGCCTGTGCAATCGTATTAGACCGTCCCTATATCGATTTTGTAGTTTCTGAAGACCCAGAAAGGCTAAAAAATCTAGTTCTTGAGAGAATGAAAGGCCAGTCTGAAAAGGACATAATTCTGATTGAGGGGGCACCCAACTACCTCATAGGAACCTCTGTTGGGATCTGCGATATATGCATGGCAAAAACACTCGACTGCAAAGTCCTGATGGTTTCGAAGTTCGGTGACTTTTTCGTTGATGAACTAATATCTGCAAAGCGTTTCTTTGAGGATAGGCTCCAAAAAGTCGTTTTAAACGAAGTTACCGGATACAAAAAAACCTATATCGATCTCATATCCAGAAATATACTGAAAAAGCACGATCTTGATTTGATTGGTACAATTCCAAGAGATCCCGCCCTCATAGGGCTGAAAGTAAACGAGATAGCAGAAGTCATAAATGGGAAATACTTGGTTAGGCCGAAAAAAGATGAAAACGTCGAGCAGATTCTTGTTGGTGCCATGAAAACAGACACGGCACTTTCATACCTGAGATCCGCAAGAAATTATGCTTTGATCACCGGTGGGGATCGCGGAGACCTCATTACTCTCGCAATAGAGAGTGGCGCAAAGTGCATCATCGCCACGGGCAATTTTGAACCTCCTGCTCACGTGTTGAGCCTTGCTGAAAAGAAAGAGATAGCTGTTTTGCTGGCAAAAGAAGATACTGCCACCACTCTCTCGAGAATACAGGAAAAATTTGGCAGAATAAGGATGAGCAAGGAAAAACTTTATAGAATGAGAGAACTCGTTGAAGAAAGCATCTGTGTAGACGAACTCTTAAAATACTTAGAACTTTAACCTTCAATTCAAGGGCAGCTCCATGTAAAGTTCGTAGCTCGCTAGAGTTGTCTGGAAACCACATTTCTTGTAAACTCTTATAGCTCTCCAGTTTAGGCGATCCGTGACAAGAGTTATCTTCTTGTAGCCTTTCTTTTTAGCAAAATCGATGATCGCCTTCACCATCTGCGTTCCGATGCCCTGGTTCTGGTATTCTCTTGTTAGATAAATTGCCAAATCGACAACTCCTGGATTTTTGCCATCTTCAACTATTGCCAGATGTCCAACAATTTTGCCTTCATGCTCGGCCACAATTGAAAAACCTTTTTCTTCAAGGTAACTGATCCAGCTCTCAATAGCCTTTCTGCCCACAGGTGGTAAGCCCAAAGAGCGATCTTCGGGATTGTAGTTTTCGTACATATTTATTAGGGCTTCCCGGTCTTTTTTCTCGTATGCTCTTATCAATATATTTCTTCCAATTTTGTCTTTAAAAACAATAGGCTCGAACTCCACGATTTACCTCCATTTCTTTGGTCTGCAATTCTTGCAAACTGGGACAACTTCTATGAATTCGTCGTAAAGTCCCCTTTTCCAAACTCCGACATAGTGAAGGTCATCAAAGCACACCGGTTTTTTACAAAAGAAACACTCACGCCAGTCCTTATTCTTATCTTTAATATTAAGTTCTCTCCTACAGGTTTCACATCTCACGATTTCCATTGTGATTCACCTTCCTAAAACTCTAACCAAATCAGAAGATGTAAATATGCCCTTTATTTCGCCATCTTCCATTACCAAAAGCCTCCTTATTTTCATGTCCGCCATAATCTTCGCAGCTTCCCTAACATCGTAATCAGGAGAAACAACTATTAGAGGGTACGAAGCGTGCTTACCAACCTCATCATCAAGACTCCCTGAAAGCATAACCTTGGATAGCAAATCTCTTTCTGTAAAAATCCCAAATGGTTTTCCCTCTTTGGATACGATAACGCTACCAATTCTGTTCTCCCCCATAATTCTACATACTTCCCTCACTTTTGTGTTATAGTCAACCATAACGACTTTTCTAGTCATAACATCTCCTATCTTCATGTCAAGGAATTGACAAATAAAGTATATTTCACTTTCTCTACAATCGTAAAATAGATAACCACAAAAAAAGCTTGAAGCCTGATGAAAAGAAAGGGTTCCCGTTTCGAAAGAGATCTAATTGAAGAGCTATGGAAAAACGGTTTTGCAGCCATAAGAGTTGCAGGAAGCGGAGTTTCTCACTTTCCATGTCCCGACATAGTTGCAGGAGATGGAAAGAGGTTTTTTGCAATTGAAGTAAAGATGAGAAGTTCTCTTCCACTATATCTAACCGAAGAAGAGATTGAAAAACTAAGAAGATTTTCCGAAGTTTTTGGAGCAGAGGAAATAATAGCCCTGAAACTTCCAAGAAAGAAGTGGAGATTCTTTAAACCAGAAGAGCTGGGAGAAACGAGCAAGGGTTACAGAATTGACGATGATATCTATGCGAAAGGTAAAGATATATTCGACCTGAAAGGACTTAAGCAGATTAAGCTTGAATAAAAGAAATCATAACGGTCTCTATTACTGCAGCAACCGTGAGCATTGGGAGAACCACTTTCAAAAATCTATTAGTGGCGTGTCTCATGTGCTTATCGATGTTCTTTCTATCTTTTACAAACTGTATACCAAGCCACACACCATAACTCGAAGCTATTATTATTGCCGGAATTTCCACTATGCCATGGGGAAGTATTTTCGCAAGAAATGTCAAAGTTCCAATTTCATCCCCCACAACTTTGGCAAATATACCTATCACAGCCCCATTGATTGCAACGAATAAAATAGGAGGTATACCCAGCAAAACACCCAATGTCATAGCGACAAATGATTTTATGCTGTTGTTCAGTAATATAATAGCAAAAACAGTAATAGGAGGTATTTCTCTTAGATTTAGATTTTCGAACCATTCCCTGATCATCTCAATTTCCTTTTTTGTATAATCTGGAAAAATCCCCGCAAAGAAGTATCCGAAGTAGCATGAAAGGACGAAGAGGATTGAAAGGGAAATAAAGATATTTCTAATTCCCATAATAAAAATTAGTCTGGGATTAAAAACCTTTTTAATCTCCTATCGAATTCACTCTATGGAAAAATTTGCAAAATTGCTGCTGACTATCGGGTTAATCTTGCTCCTATATGGATCATACACCGCTTATACAATTTCAGCAAAAATAGAAAGCTATAGAATAGTCTTTTTCCATGTCCCTTCGGCTATAACTTCATATTTTGCATTTACAGTCTCATTCGTGTCCGCAATACTGTTCCTTCGGGAAGAGAATCCCAGAAAAGATCTTCTAGCATACATTTCTGCAAAATACGGATTTTCTATGGCCGCTGCAGCGTTCATAAGTGGTGCAATTTGGGCTAAGGTAACTTGGGGTGCCTACTTCAACTGGTTCGAAATAAGGGAGACCGTTGTACTACTCCTTCTATTTGTCTATGCAGTCTATTTCTCCATAAGAAATGTTGTGGAAAACGACAGAGCCCGAGTGTCTTCCATATACCTTATAATAGCATTTGTAACTGTCCCGTTTAGCTACGTGGTCGGATTTTTCTCTCCACTACATCCAAGACCCTTTGAATCGGAATTCTCTCAAGAGTGGATGGCAAATTTAGCCATTATGATCTTCGCATTCCTTTTGCTCTATGTAGCCTACACCATATTGGAATACAAGCTCAGTCTAGAACCAAAACACTCATAAAACTTGAACTACTTTTTGTTTTAAAGGGGCTCGTAGCCTAGCACGGATATGGCGGCAGCCTCCTAAGCTGCAGGTCGCGGGTTCAAATCCCGCCGGGCCCGCTGTTTATCGATTTAAATCTTCTAATAGTCTCAAAATGCGTTTTAATTGCACCATCTGAAATTAGGAGGTCCAAAATTGGACCTTTAGCTCCAGAGATTTGGCGAACTGTCCCTCGACCAAAACCGTAGGATTTCGCCTTTAAGCTTGAACTTTACGCTTTTCCAGCCTATCTACTAGTTTTGGAGGCCTTTAATCCAGAACTGAATTTCTGAGTTTTCGGACAATTTCTTATAAATTCTTGTTTAAATATGGAAAAACCAAAAATTTTAAATATGGAAAATAATAAACAATATTATGGATTCGAAAAAAGTTGTTTTGGGTTTAGGGCTAGTATTGGTAATAGCATTCCTCGGGTGCGCTGAACAGCCTCCAGCAACTCCAACACCCACAACTCCTCCC
>QNUZ01000009.1 GCA_004347865.1 Archaeoglobi archaeon
GCAGTATACAGTCCCTGACAGCTGCCGCATGAGGGAGCGCAGAAGTCTTCATATAGCTTTAACTCTGCCTCGCTTAATTTCCCCGACTTGTAAAGCCCCGCAGCTTCAAAAGCATCTTTTATCGAGACTTTTTCCCCCTTGACTCTCTCTGAGAGCATTGGACCGCCAGTAACAGCGATCGCTGGAATGTTCAGCCTTAGAATTGCCATCAGCATTCCCGGAACGATCTTATCGCAGCTCGCTACCACGACTAGGCCATCAAAACCATGAGCTTCAACCATGCACTCGATGCTGTCGGCCACGATTTCTCTGGAGGGCAGAGAAAATAGCATTCCGCGATGTCCCATTGCTATCCCGTCGCAGATGCCTATTATCCCGAACTCAAAAGGCACGCCGCCCGCCGAGTAAACACCCTCTTTAACGGCATTCGTGATCTTGTCTAGGTACATGTGACCCGGAACGATTGTGCTGTATGCGCTCGCAATCCCTATAAAAGGCTTGTCGAGCTCTTCGTCAAGAACGCCCAAGGACTTGAGCAATGCCCGATGTGCAACCCTGTCTATCCCCTTTTTTACTATCTCGCTTCTCATAAATTTTAAAGAATTGCAAAAGCTTATAAAGGTTTCATATTTCCTAGCCTTATGCGGGTTGAGGAGATCATGAACAAAAGAGTTGAATTCGTAGGCCCAGATATTACTGTTTTGGAGGTTATCGAAAAGATAGTGAACAAGAGGATCCGAGTTGTGGTTGTAAGGTTCAAGGAAGGCGAGTACGGGGTTATAACGATCAGAGACATAGTCTTCAAGTGTCTGGCAAAAGGTGCGGATCCAGAAGCAATGAAAGCCCATGAAATAGCCTCAAAGCCCATAATCGCAGTCGAAAAGGGAACGAGTCTGAAGGATCTAATTTCTATAATGGAGAGATCAAAAATTTCGAACGTATTCGTTAAGGAGGGGGACAAGATCATCGGGTACGTAAGCCTGACCGAAGTCATAGCAGGTTATCTAATAGGGAGGCTGTTATGAAGGCGGAGGAGAAGGTTTTTGAAAATATTGAACAGATGCTGAGGTTATCCCCTGTTGCATGCGAACTGCTCCAGAAAGCGGTGATCGAAGGGGATAAATCACTCCTTGACGAAATTTCAAGAATTGAGAGGGATGGGGATGATTTGAGAAGAGAGACCGCGAGAATAATCTATAAAGGGGCCTTTCTCCCCTATCTCAGATCCAACATTCTCCGCATGGTGGAAGACGTTGACGACATTCTGAACACAATTGATAAGGCGGGAAAATATTACAGAAAAATACACAATCTCGATTTTCTCCGCTCTTCTCTAGAGATAGCCAGAATTCTGGAACTCAACGTCCTCCTTTGCAAAGTCATGTCCAAAAACTTCATAGAATTCTTCAGAAATCCGGAAAAGCTGAAAGAGGCAGCAATTGTGGTAAGGATGCTCGAAAAGGAAGCTGATACGCTTAAGCATTCAGTTCTTGAACTGGTGACCGGTCTGAAATTGGATTTCTGGGATGGTCTGTTCACTTTCAATTTCATAGAGTCAATCGAGGAGATAAGCGACGTCGTTGAAGACACGATGGATACGCTCCAGGTAGTTGTGCTAAGCCTGTAGCTCATGATCGAATTCGTCTCTCTGATTGCATTTCTTCTCATAGCGTTCAGCATAGGTACGAACGATACATCAAACGCGTTCGGAATCTGCATTGGCTGTAGGATTATAAGCCTAAGAAAATCCGCAATTCTGCTCTTCTTTCTGGTTCTCCTTGGACTGAGCCTTCAGGGGAACAGAGTAATTAAAACTGTCGGAAAGGATCTCGTTGCAACGAATGCTGAGATCACCGCGATAGCGTTAATGGTATCGGCAATAATCATCCTTATTACAAACCTCCGCGGAATTCCCGTTTCTACGCACCAGGTTATTGTAGGAAGCCTTTCTGGGGCAGGAGTAGCCTTTGGGGCCCGACTGAGCTACGGAACTTTGGCGGGAATAATCATCTCTTGGATTTTATCCCCTATTGTGGCCGGATTTATAGCTATTCTGCTTTTTATTTTACTTGAACGGGCAACAAGGGGTTTTAGTTTGCTAAAGGTTGAGAGAACAATCAGAATTTTGCTGCTCTGTTCGGGAATTCTGATCTCGTACAACATGGGGGCAAACGAAGTTGCAACCGCAATTGCTCCGCTGGCAGCTATCGATGGGGAATTCTATTTGATTTCGGTCTTAAGTGCGGCAGCCGTCTCTTTGGGGGCGCTTGCATTGAGCAGAAAAATCGCGGAAACCCTTTGCAGGGGTATAACTAGTATAGATCCTAAGACGGGTTTTTCAGCCCACTTTGGAGCCGGATTGAGCGTTTACATCTTCACACTTTTGGGAATGCCGGTCTCGACAACTTATTCACTTGTTGGTGGAATTTCTGCTCTGGGTTTCTTTAAGGGGGTTAAAACGGTGAAGACAAAGAAGATTCGAGAAATAGTCCTGAACTGGATCGCAGCACCGCTGCTGGCATTTTTCTTCGGATACACTTCATCACTGTTTTTCCTAGGACTCTAGAGGAATCTTATGGTCTCAAGATTGAGCGGCGCCCTGCTCTCGATCTTGAATGTCTTGTAGATGGTGGAAGCGAGGTCTATGCACTTACCCTCGTCTCCGTGAACCGTTACTATCTTTGAAGGCTTCGGATTAAGATATTTAACATAGTTAACGAGCTGTCTTCTGTCTGAATGTCCTGAAAATCCATCAACAGTCTCCACGCGCATTTTTAACTCTACCACTTCCCTTTTGCCATTTGACGGGAAGGGTATTTCTTTCCAGCCTTTCTGAACCTTTCTGCCAAGAGTGCCCTCTGCCTGGTAGCCCACGAAGACTATCGTGTTCTTCTCGTTTGGTGCGAGATGCTTGAAGTATTCCATTACAGGACCTCCGTTTAGCATTCCTGAAGGCGAGATTATGACACATGGAGACGGATCGTTGAGTATCTCCTCTCTCTTCGAACTGGTTTCAACCTTTACAAAGCTATCGCTGATAAAGGGGTTAATTCCATTGTAAAAGATTAGGTCCCTGAGATTTGCGTTCAGATATTCGGGATAGGTTGTGTGTATTGCTGTCGCCTCATAGATCATCCCGTCGATGTATATCGGCACTTCTTTGAGCCTCTTCTCCCTTATAGCCTCTTCCAGTACGATCATAACTTCCTGACTTCTTCCGACGGCAAAAGTCGGGATTAAAACTTTTCCTCCGTTTTCAACTGTCTGGTTTATGATTTCAACAAGCTTCTGCTCGGCCTCAGCCCTTGATGGCTGAAGGTCGTTGACACCACCATAGGTTGCCTCCATGATAAGGGCCTCCAATCTCGGAAAGGCATTCGTGGCCTTGTCAAAAAGTCTCGTTCGTTCGAACTTGAAATCCCCTGTAAAGGCTATGTTGTACAGCCCCTCGCCAACATGGAAGTGCGCTATTGCAGAGCCGAGTATGTGCCCGGCATTGTAGAACGTGAGCCTCAGATCCGGGCTTATGTCTGTGACCTCTCCGTATTCCAGAGTTATCGTGTGCTTCAGGGCTTCCCTTACCATTGCGGAGTTGTATATGGCCTCATTCTCCCTTCCTGCGACCTCTATGAAGTCCAGCTGCAGCAGTATCATGAGATCTCTTGTTGGTGGCGTGGTGTAGATCGGACCGTTGTAGCCGAACTTGTAGAGCAGCGGAACAAGGCCACAGTGGTCCAGATGAGCGTGTGTGATCACAACCGCATCGATCGAGTCTAGTGGCTGCACTTCTGGTAAGTAGAGATAAGGCGTTTCGGATACATTGCTAACGTTAACCCCACAGTCAACGAGAATCTTGCTGTTTCTAGTTTGTAGCAGATAACAGCTCCTTCCGACTTCCCGACAGCCACCTAGGAATGAGACTCTTACCCAGTTTTCATCCAGAATAACTCTCCGGTGAATTCTCTCCCCAACCCTCCTCAGTATTTCTCGCCTATCATCGCGAACGCTTGTTAGGTAGTTTCTAATGCTCTCAATGATCTTCGATCTTATTGGCGGAGTCCTCATGACCCTCGGACTCCAGCCTACCTCTTTCATGATCTCTCTGAAGGTGGATCCCTGTTTCCCGATAACAACTCCGGGCTTCTCGGCTTCAATGAGGACTTCTCCGTTTTCATCATCAAAGCTAATGTTTGAGATTTTTGCCTCTCCAGGTACGATCTTCCTTATTATCTCCTCGGCCTCATTCTTTGGTTTTAAAATCTTTGGATCCGGTCTTATGACGATTCTCTTTCTCAGCTCTTTAGCGAGCCTTTTTATAATATCAATTCCGGCTATCTCCTGTGGGTTTTCAATGTAAACTACCAAAAGCGGGCCCTCAAATTCTACATCCTTAATCCTTACGTTCTCGGGAACGAGTTCCTTTATTTTGTTTTTTAGCTCCTCCAGTTCTACCATCTCTCTTGCTACTTTTTAAACTTTGAAATGATCTTCTCGATCTCCTTGGAATCTAGCTGGTGAAACTCTCTCTCGGTAATCCTTACAACGTCTATTCCGTCTCCAGAAGCTGAATCCCTTCTCATTGCAGAAATAATTGCTCTTACGGCAAGTTCTACAGCCTCATTTGTTGTTATTTCAGGAGTGTAGCGATCCTCTAGAACACCATAGGCTGTAAGGCTACCGCTACCAGTTGCAACGATCTCTTTCTCTTCAATCGCCCCGCCAATTGGGTCGATGGAGAAAATCTTTGCTCCCTCCTCGTCGACACCTCCAATGAGAAGCTGGACCAGGTATGGGTAATAGCGGTAAGAGTTTAACAAATTGGAGGTTAGGGTAGCTATTGCTCTGACCGTCGGTTTTTTCTCCCTTTTTATTTCATAAAGGCTTGCCTCTACCCTTATAATTCTGGCCAGAAACTGCGCATCGCCAACTGTTCCGGCAGTGGTCATTGCAATTCTGTCGGCAACTTGGTAGATCTTCTTTGCAGTCCTGCTTGCGATCAGATTGCCCATAGTGGCCCTTTTCTCGGTGGCCAGCACAACACCGTCCTTGCAGATCAGACCTACCGTGGTCGTTCCTTTATACACGTTATTCTCCATGTTCATAGATTCACCCAAAACAGCCCCTTCGGGCACTGTGAAAATGTTGGAATAAAGATTTTTAAAGGTTTCGCTATTATGTCCCTTATGATCCAAAACGCAATAGAGATAGGAAAGCTTCTATTTCAATCGGGGCTGATAGATGGTGCAAGTGGAAATCTGAGTTTCCGAGAGGCAGATAGGATTTTAATCACAAGAACGGGGGCGAATCTGAATTCATTGGATGCAAACTCCTTTGTTGGAATCAATCACCCAGATGCCTCCAGAGACAGGCTGGTTCATGCGAAAATTTACGAGAAAACCGGATATAATGCGGTTATCCACTGTCATGGAGTTTTTAACGTCGTTTTAAGTATTAAAAAAACCAGAATTATACCTTTGGACTTGGAAGGGAAACTTTACTTTGGAGAGATAGGCGTGATAAGCGAAGAATTCGGTAGCGTTGAATATGCGGACAGAATTGCGGATGAAATCGTAAAAAGAGGGGTTGCGATTGCAAGAGCTCACGGAATCTATTCGGCAGGAAAAGACCTTATAGAGGCCTTCAACAGAGCCTGCTACGTGGAACACTCTTGTGAAGTTCTTTATTTCCTAGATCTTCTCAACAAGTCTTAACATTGCGAAAGCCGGAAAAAGCTTTGAAGCATCTCCGTATTTTTCGGATAGCTTAAAGCACTCGCAAGACTGTTCAATTAGAAATTCACCGATTCCACAAGCTAAAACTTTTTTTAGATTGTATTTCGATAATTTTGCATTAATCTCTTTTTGCAGGACCCTAATAATCGCGTTTCTAACTCTGAAGGCCAGCAACTTCACCTTCACCTCCCCCAATTCATCGAGATCACAGCAGACGGTTCTTGCAAGTCTTTGCATGCATTCTTTAACGCTTTTTCCCTTGGAGTCTGGTGTTTCGCAGTTGTAGTCATCTTCACTGATCTCTCCAGTAACTCTGAAAACATCCGCGGTAATCGCAAAGTATTCGGGACATAGGGTTGCACCCTCAAAACTTCTCAGAAGGTAGAATACGGGGGTTCTGAGTACCCCCATGTAGAGGAGTTCCCTCCTTCGAAGCCTTTCGAAGTCCGTTTTTCCTGCCAGACTCTCCTCCTTTACAGGAATAAGGTCGGTGGTGGTTGAGCCCATGTCGACAAACAGGAAATCCCTAAAACCCTCACTCAGCAGAAAAGAGATCGAAGCCATCCAGTTGCTTGCGCAGAACTTCATCGGATCATCTATTTCCTTAACCATCCGACCATCCACGTCTAGGAAATAGACCTCTTTAAAAGACTCCTTGCAAGCTTTATAGATGTACTCTATTCCCTCTTTTTTGTTTTTGAAAACATCCGCAAGCTCTGCAGTGATAACAACTCCTGCTTTTTCTGCTCCGAACTCTTTAGAGATCTCTTTTAATTTATTTTTCAGCTCTGGGGCTCTTTTCCACATTGGAAAGTAGATTATTCTGTTATCATCCTCTGCTGAGATTTTTAGGTTTGCCCCGCCAATATCAATCCCCAAGGAATTCATCCAGCGTCCCCTTACCGAAAATAAAGGTCTGGTAGTCTTCACCGATCGGATAGTACTTTATTGCCACTTTCGGGGGCGGGAAAAAGTGACCCATATGAGTAAGAACCACCTTTTTTGCCCCGACCCTTTCAGCCAGAGATAAAGCCTCCTTGGCATTCATATGCTTCTTAAACTTTCCGCTCGGAGCGATCGCATCTACTACAAAAAGATCGGGGTTGAGCATTTCGTCGATGCTAGTTTCAGGGATCTCGATATTTGTATCACCCGTTACGACTATTTTGTAGCCATTCCATTCGATCTTAACTCCCACCGCATCAACGGGAGGATGATTTACTGGAAAGAGGGTAAAATATATGTCTGAAATGGGGAATCTTTCGAAAATGTTCACTTCTCTTTTTTTGTAGCTCAAAAAGTGCATGTACTTTCCGATGTTTTCATGGATCTGCGGAGTAGTGTAAACGTCTACGTTGCCCTGAACCCTGTAGAATTCACTAAAGCCGCCAAAGTGATCGAAGTGGGGATGAGTCCATATCACCGCATCTACTTTTTCGATTCCATTGTCAAGCAACTGCCTTCGGAGATCCGGAGATGTATCTATCAGTATCACCTTCCCGGCGTTTTTAACGAGGATCGAAAATCTCTTCCTCTCCCATCCATTCTTCCTGGCATCCTCGCATGTTTTGCAGTGACAGTTCAGCACAGGTGTTCCCGGCGAATCTCCTGTGCCAAGCAGCTGGATTATCATGTTTCCTGCGTTCTGATCTTGAATCGACTCTTTATATCCTCGATTGCGAAAATCAAATCCGCCTGTGTGAGCCTCCTGCGGCCCTCGAGTAGAGCTTTGAGTACAGCCTCTCTAACAACAAGCTTAATGTCGGCTCCGGTAAATCCATCTGTCTCCTTAACGAGCTCTTCAATGTTGAAATCTCCTTCTATTTTTTCGAGGAATATCTCGAATATCCTCCTCCTTATTCTCTCCTCAGGTTCGGGAAATTCAAGTACTTTATCGAATCTTCTCCAGACTGCCAGATCCAGAATGGAGGGATGATTTGTAGCCGCTATCAACAGCACCCCGTCGTTTACAAGGTTTATGTCATCTATTGCCTTTAGGAGAGTATTCACTGCTCTTTTTATGGCGGCATGCTCGTCACTGGTTCTCATTTTCGCCACATAGTCAAACTCGTCTATGAACAGGATGCATGGGCTGAGTTTTTTCGCTATCTCGAATACCTTCTCGATGTTTTTGGAAGTCTCTCCTAGATACTGGCTGGTGATCATCGACAGCTTGACCTCAAGCAGGGGCAGATACAGCCTCTTACTTAAGGCCCTCGCAGTAGTGGTTTTTCCCGTACCCGGAGGTCCGATAAAGAGTATCTTGCCTATATCCACAAGCCCGATGTTTCTCAGGTACTCTTTCTCTGCCAGAGCGATCTCTATCTTTCGAACCTCCTGGATCTGCTCCTCATTTAGGGCTATTGAGTCAAATTCAACATTTATCTCTTCAGGCGAGAATATTCTGACCAAATCCAGCATCTCTCTTGTCTCTTCGACTTTACTAAGTTCCGCAATTACACTTGAAAGCCACTCTCTGTCGCCATGTGCTGGGGGATTTGCCTTTTTGGCATCCTCATACGATACGTCTAGAGAATCGAAGTTCTCGTAGTAATATGCAAGCACAGGATTTCTTTTTATCAGCTCAAAACCCCGGGAGGCGAGCCATTTAGTCGCAAGCTCGAAGGAAGTTATTTTGAACTGCTTCGTCATCGGGTTGATATCTACAAATGGAAGATCGTTTGCTATTTTTCCTGCGTATCTTATCGCATTCTCCTCTTTTACCACAAGCGGTCTCTTCAGCCCTCCTTTGTTGTACAGAGCTTTTCTTATATCCTTGGGTATGTCGTTTTCATTCAGATTTTCATATCTGTTGAAGATTTCTGCAGTTAGCAAAAGCTCCACAAATTTTGCATTTTCCATCCTATCTAATCCAAAGCTAGGATTTTTAAAATTTTTGGCAAAGCTTAAAATCCTCACCGGAAGGAAGGTATGCAATGTTATCAGAGTTCATAGCATCAATCAGTGTATTCCCCATGCTGATTTATGTTCTGAGAAAAAGTTATCTCTTTGGAGTCTTTGCGTGGCTTCTCTTCTCGTCTGCCTGTCTCATCAAAGCACTCGAATTTCTTCAGGGAGGAGACTATGTGAATTTCTGCATTTTTGGCATGGGATCATTGTTATTTGTGATGATGGCTAGGGCCATAGTATCAAGAAACTCCGAAACCTTCATTGAGGTAACGGCCTTCTCTGCATTGGCCTGCATAGCCTACTTCCCCTTCGTATTTATCCCTTCATTCAATTCCGCGATCATAGAGGTAACGGTCTCTCTCTCAGCATCACTTGGAAAAATGCTGGGGTATCCTATGGTAGCTCAGGGCAGAGTTATTGAGCTTAATGGTTCCACCATCGAGATAATTTTAGCCTGCACAGCAATAGAGAGCATGGCCCTCTTTACAGGCGCCACGATGGGCATCAAAGCGGATAAAAGAAGGAAGCTAAAAGCGTTTTTGATATCTGTACCGGTAATTTACTTCCTGAATCTCTTCAGAAATGTATTTGTGGCTGTAAGTTTTGCATACTCCATTTTTGGCGAGGAGAGCTTTTATATTGCTCACCATATAATAGCAAAGGCTTTTTCTTTCCTTGCATTGGTGGCCGTAGCCTACGCGGTTTTTCGCATACTACCTGAGCTTTCGGAACTAATTTATTCTCTCAGAGAGGAAATCATAAGGGGTGTTAAGGGTGATTGAAAAAGATGGCTTGAAGATAATGTGCATACTCTCAGCCTTTTTGGTGCTCTTTCTATTCATCTATCCACCACTGGCCTTTATCTTCTTAATTTTCGTGCTCTTCACCGCCTATTTTTTCAGAGATCCAGAGAGGAGAGTAGGCGAGGGGGTTGTCTCTCCTGCTGACGGAAAAATCGATTTCATTCAAAAAGGGAGGCTAGAAATTTTTATGTCACCATTTGACTGCCATGTAAACAGGGCTCCTGTTAGCGGAAAAGTTTTGAAGACGGAGTTTAGAGAAGGAAGGGTTTTGCCGGCATTTAAAAGAATAAAAGACCCTAGGATGAATGAAATAACCATTCAGGCGGAGGATGGAATCTTTAAAGTTATCCAGATTGCGGGTATCTTCGCCAGAAGAATCGTCTGCTACGTTAAAGAGGGCGATAAATTGAATAAGGGCGATCGAATCGGTATGATACGCTTCGGCTCCCGAGTCGTGCTTGAGGTTCCTGAGGGATACAGATTTGTCAGGAAAGTTGGAGAAAAGGTTAAGGCTGGCGAAACAGTAGCGGTGAAGGATGAAGATCTTCAGAGAGGTTAGCCTTGCGGATTCTCTGACAGTGCTGAACGCTCTTTTTGGTTTTTCAGCCGTAGCTTATGCCATTTATGACTTTGAAAAGAGCTTTACATTTTTTTATCTTGCCTTAATTGCGGACGGGATCGACGGATGGACCGCTTCGAAGACCGAAAAGAGTAAAATCGGTCGAGAACTGGACTCGCTTGCTGACGCTGTCTCTTTCGGCGTTTATCCAAGCTTGGTCATGTTCATCACGGACATCCACCTCTTTGCATTCGCGTCCCTTTTTCTGGCCTTCTCTATTCTTAGGTTAGCCAGATTTAACGTGCTAAGCGCTGAAAGCTTCCTCGGGATACCCACGAGTGTGAGTGCAATTGCAGTGACATCGCTAATTCGACTGGGACAGCCGTTCGAAGTTCTTGCAATTTCTGCAGTCGTTCTCTCTATCTTGATGGTTTCAGATTTGCAGTATCCTAGACTGAGGGGGATTTATCTTGCAATTCCAGGAGTATTCTTGCTGCTTGCGATTTTCTATGTTGAATTCTGTTACGTTCTTCTTGTTTCCGTAACTTTATATGCACTCTACCCGGTACTGGAATCATGGAGAAAAAGGTAATTGCAGCCTTTGAAGCAGGAATAAAGCTAGGAGCGCTTTTTCACCAGTTTATAGGAGTTCCAGTTTCTAAAAAGAACGTTGAACTGCTTGAGAGAGCTATGGAGAGCTGTATTAGGCTTCAGCCATATGTAGCCGATGCTGAGGTGAGGATAGACAGAAAAAAACTCGAAGACGTTTCGAAATTCGGTTACACTTCCCTTTCTCCCGAAATGCTGAATGCGAGGGTTGTCGTGGAATTCGAGGGTGAAAGGGTAGAGGCAGCTCTTGAATGGGATGACAGACTTCGTTATCCCCTCATGAGGCTTTTATGAAAAGTTTTAAATTCCATGAGATGCCCCGCTTTTAAGGTGTCAAGATGGCGAGGATGCATAAGAGCAGAAGGGGAAAGTCGGGATCGAAAAAGGTTTACAGAAATACCCCTCCTGAATGGGTAGAGATGTCAAAGGAAGATGTAGTTAAGAAAATACTGGAGCTGTACAACGAGGGTATGGACCCCTCGAAAATAGGAATGATCCTCAGGGACAGATACGGTATCCCTTCGGTCAGGCAGATAACAGGCAAGAGGCTCGTTGAAATTCTGAAGGAGAACGGCGTTCCAATAAAGTATCCCGAGGATCTCAAGGCACTAATAAAGAAGGCCCTGAAACTGAGAAAACACCTCGAAGCCCACAAGAAAGACCTGCACAATAGAAGGGGGCTTCAATTGATCGAGGCAAAGATTTGGAGGCTCTCAAGCTATTACAGAGAAAAAGGAGTTTTACCCGAAGACTGGTCATACGATCCTGAAAAGCTCCGTGTGGAACTCTCTTAGTTTATGTTTTCCAGAAAGAATGGAATCCTTTTTATTGAGGACGTTTCTACTGTTGAAATTGCAGAAAAATACGGCACTCCGGTTTATGTAACTTCCAAATTCCAGCTCGAAAAGAACATCGAGGCTTACAAGAAGGCCTTTCCAAAAGCGGAAAAACTCTATGCAGTTAAGGCAAACGGAAACCTAGCTTTGATGAGAATAATAGCATCAAACGGATTTGGTGCAGATGTTTTCAGTTCGGGTGAACTTTATCTTTCACTTCTTGCGGGGTTTAGCAAACAGAAAATTCTGTTCAACGGAAACTCGAAAAGCGATTCTGAAATTGAAATGGGTATCCAAGCCGGCGTAAAGTTCAGTGTAGACAGTTTAGACGAACTTGAGACGATTCGGAGTATTGCTGAAAGGGAGGGTAAGGAAATCGAAATAGCATTCCGCATAAACCCTGACATAGATCCAAAAACGCATCCTAAAATAGCAACCGGCCTTAAGGAGTCGAAATTCGGATTGCCGGAAGAACAGGCATTGAAAGCTTATGAAATGGCGCTAAGGATGAAAAACGTTGTTCCAAAGGGGATTCACTGCCATATCGGAAGTCAGATTCTCGAAACTTCCCCCTTTATTTCTGCACTGCGAAAGCTCGGAAAAATTGCGAAAGCAATTGAAAAGCTCGGTGTCGAATTGGACTTCATAGACATCGGCGGAGGTCTGGGAATTGACTACGAAGGTAAGGGAGCGATCACTCCTCATGACTTAGCAAAAGAGCTTCTACCTGTTTTTGAGGAGGTTTCATCCGATCTCAATTCCGATCCGATGCTGTGGCTCGAACCGGGGAGAAGCATTGTCGGAAATACCACAGTCCTTCTTACTAGAGTAAATGCCGTAAAGAGGACCCACAGGAATTTTGTTGCCGTTGATGCCGGATTCAATCTGCTAATCAGACCTGCAATGTATGGATCGTACCACAGAGTCGTCGTTGCTAATAGGGATGGAGGAGAGGAGGAAATTTACACGGTTGTTGGACCAATTTGCGAGAGTGGAGACGTTCTTGCGAGGGATCGAAAGCTTCCTAAAGTCGAAAAAGGCGATCTAATAGCCATTTTAGACGCTGGAGCCTATGGATTCTCGATGAGCAGCCAGTACAACGGGCGACCAAGGTGCGCAGAAGTCCTTGTAAGCGGTAGCAAAACAGCTTTGATAAGGGAACCTGAAAGCTTTGGAGATCTAGTTGCCAGACAAAGAATCCCGGAGTGGATTTGAGCAACAGTTCTAAAAAGCAAAAATATTTAAACCGACAAAGCTACGAGCCCGCAATGTATCAATATGCAGACTCTGTAATGTTGGTGTACCTGTAGTAGTTCTATTCTAAAGCTACTCTGGGGTGGGTTCATGCGTGCTGCCGATGCCTTTATCAAGGCTCTAGAAATGGAGGGTGTTGAGGTCATCTTTGGCATACCTGGAGGTGCGATTCTCGAAATCTACGACGCCCTTTACGATTCGAACATAAAGCACATAACGACGAGGCACGAGCAGGGAGCGACGCATGCAGCTGACGGCTATGCTAGGGCGAGCGGTAAAGTCGGGGTTGTCTTTGCAACTTCCGGGCCCGGCGCAACGAATACCGTAACAGGGATTGCAAACGCTTACATGGATTCTTCCCCGATAGTGGTTTTCACAGGGCAGGTGGCCAGGAGTTTGATAGGCAATGACGCTTTCCAGGAAGCGGACATAACAGGCATCACGATGCCGATCACAAAGCACAACTATCTGGTTACAGATCCAAAGAGTCTGCTTAGAATTGTAAAAGAGGCATTTCATATCGCCTCGACCGGCCGTCCGGGACCTGTGCTAGTTGACATTCCCAAAGACGTGTCTCAGTCGGACATCGAGTTTGATTATCCAAGCAAGGTCGAGTTAATGGGGTACAAGCCAAAATACGAGGGTCATCCGATGCAAATCAAGAAGGCGGCGGAGCTAATAATGAAATCTGAAAGACCGATAATACTTGCGGGCGGAGGGGTGAGGATATCCAATGCGCAGAAGGAGCTTACCGAACTTGCAGAGGCTATTCCGGCATTTGTTGTGACAACTCTGATGGGCAAAGGTTCGATTAGTGAGTATCACCCCCTCTGCTTGGGCTTTGTCGGAATGCACGGGTCAAAGTATGCGAATTACGCACTGAGCGAGAGCGATCTCGTTATTGCCGTTGGTTGCCGTTTCAGCGACAGAACCACGGGTAATGCGGCGCTTTTTGCTCCCAATGCCAAAATAATCCACATAGACATAGATCCTGCCGAGATCGGCAAGAACGTTCGCGTGGACATTCCAATTGTTGGAGATGCAAAGAGAATTCTGGCACAGCTTAAAAAATACATTCAGTACAAGCAGCGGAAAGAGTGGGAGGAAAAGATAAAAGAGTGGAGAGAGAAGTTTCCGCTGAGATACCGCAAAGATGGATTTAAACCGCAGTTCGTGGTTGAAAAGGTGTGCGAATTCTTCCCCGATGCAATAGTCACAACCGAAGTCGGGCAAAATCAGATGTGGGCGGCCCAGTTTTTCAAGGTGAAATATCCTAGGCAGTTTATAAGCAGCGGGGGGCTCGGAACAATGGGTTTCGGATTCCCCGCTGCGATGGGCGCAAAAGTTGCCTGTCCGGACAAGGATGTGATAGACATCGCTGGCGACGGGAGCTTTATGATGAACATTCAGGAGCTGGCGACCTGTGTTCACTACGAAATACCTGTAAAGGTTTTCATACTGAACAACGGATACCTTGGGATGGTCAGACAGTGGCAGCAGCTTTTCTACAGAGAAAGGTACTCCGCAACCTGCATCGGCTGTGAAAAAATCAGCTATGAAAAAATCGCCAGGGGTTTTGGGGCCATGGGGATAACGGTTGAGAAACCCAGCGAAGTCGAGGACGCACTGAAAATAGTAAAGGAGAACAGCGATGTACCGGCTGTGGTTGACTTCAGAGTCGATTTCGATGCGAACGTCCTTCCAATGGTCCCGCCGGGAAAGAGCTTAAAAGATATAATTGAGGTGGATTGATATGAAGTTCACGATCGCAGTCCTAGTTGAGAACAAACCAGGGGTTCTAGCAAGGGTTGCCTCGTTATTCAGAAGGAGAGGATTCAACATCGAGAGCCTTACGGTTGGAACCACAGAAAGGGAAGATCTTTCCAGGATGACCATTGTGGTAAACGGGGACGAGAGGGTTCTTGAACAGGTGACGAAACAGTTAAACAAGCTCATTGAGGTGATAAAGGTAAGCGACGTTAGCAGGGATTCCGTAGAAAGAGAGCTTTGCCTAATAAGGGTTAACTCACCTCCGGAAAAGAGGGGAGAGATCATAGAGCTGACGAACATTTTCAGGGGCAGAATTGTGGATGTGGCGAAGGATAGCTTTATCGTTGAGATCACAGGAGATGAGGACAAGATAAACGCATTCATCGAGCTCATGAAGGTTTACGGAATAAAGGAAGTTGCAAGGACGGGCAAGGTGGCGATGGTAAGGGGCGGAAAGAACGGCAAATGAGATTCTGTGTCGGAGTATAAGAATTCCCTTATTTTGTAATCGGGGTATAGAAAATTGGAAAAATATTTATTTTTGCATAGCTGATAATTTATAAAAATGGGTGCCCAGAAAACCCAGAGCTTTGGCTCTGGGATGAACGGGCAAAGTTAAAATAGTTCTGCGTTGAAGAGGTCTTGGTGATGTTCCCTTGCAGAGGAAAGTCCAGATATGCGATATGAATATAGCCTTAACGAGAGGCATTGGATGGGGGAGCTTGGCTTTTGAACCGGCAGATGAGGGGAAGGGCGTGAAAACTCCCTTAACGCCGGAAGCTCCCGGCTTTAGTCGTGGGGTAGTTTATCATGTCTGGAACTGAGAAAAAATCGATAATGGAACTTAGACCTGAAGAAGTGGAAAGGATATGGTTGAAACACTACGACAAGGGAGTTAGGGATCACATTGATTATCCGGTAATCCCGCTATACTCACTGTTGGAGGAAAGTGCTAGAAAATACCCTGATAAGCCTGCTTTGATATTTTACGGAAAGAAAATCACCTATAGAGAGCTAAATGAACTTACGGACAGAGTTGCGGGTTACCTTTACGACTTGGGAATAAGGAAGGGCAGCAAGGTTGTTATCGATCTACCCAACATTCCTCAGTATGTAATAGCTTATTACGGGATTTTAAAGGCCGGGGCGACGGTCGTTCAGTGCAATCCACTTTACACTGAGCGTGAGATTAGGTATATTGTTGAGAACAGTGAGGCGGAAGCGGGCTTCTTCTTTGAACCAGTATTCCCGAGAGTCGAAAAAATCCTGAATGAAGGTAGACTTAAAAAGGCTGTTATTTGCAAGGTTGAGGAATTTCTGCCGTTCCCTCTAAACCGCCTGTATCCCCTTATAAAGGAGAAGGCAAAGATCCCGAAAAGGGCGGACGTTTCATCTTGGAAAGAAATAGAAAAGCATAGACCTATGAGAGAAAGGCCCGAAATAGATCCTAAAGAAGATATTGCTGTGTTTCTGTACACCGGGGGAACAACTGGGGTTCCGAAGGCAGTTATGAGCACGCATTACAATCTGGTTGTGAATACCTATCAGGTTCTGGAGTGGCTTCCAGACAAAGATGCTCAAAGAGATGTCTACATCGGTGTTCTTCCGTACTTCCACAGCTATGGAATGACGACCTCTTTAAACGGACCGATCGCATTCGGTGCCACGATCGTGCTCATTCCAGATCCTAGGGATATAAAGACGATCCTGAAATCCATTCAGAAATACAAGGTTACGATATTCTGCGGAGTTCCGACAACGTATGCAGCAGTTCTTAACTATCCCGGAAGAGAGAAGTACGATTTGTCGTCTATTAGGGCCTGCATAAGCGGCGCAGCACCGCTTCCCGTGGAGCTTAAAAAGAAATTCGAGGAGGCAACTGGCGGTAAGCTTGTTGAGGGCTACGGACTGAGCGAGACTTCGCCGGTAACGCATGCCAATCCTATTTATGGCCTGAATAAGGCGGGAAGCATTGGAATTCCGCTGCCAGATACTCTGGCTGTCGTAATTGACGATGAGGGAAACGTTCTACCCCCCGGGCATGTTGGAGAACTCGCAATCTACGGACCACAGGTTATGAAAGGGTACTGGAAAATGGAAAGCGAAACCGCGAAGGTTCTGGTTAATGGTTGGCTTCTCACAGGGGATATGGCGAAGATGGATGAGGATGGCTATTTTTACATAGTTGAGAGGAAGAAGGATATGATCATTGCCGGAGGATACAACATCTATCCTAGAGAGGTCGAGGAAGTTCTCTATGAGCATCCTGCGGTTCTTGAAGCGGCCGTAATAGGCGTACCCGATCCTTACAGGGGTGAAACCGTCAAGGCCTTTATAGTCCTCAAGCCGGATTACAGGGGAAAGGTCAGCGCGGAAGAGATAATAAAATTCTGCAGAGAGAGACTGGCTGCATACAAAGTTCCGAGAATTATTGAGTTCAGGGACAATCTGCCAAAATCAGCTGTTGGGAAAATCCTGAGGAGGGTTCTGAAAGAGGAGGAGATGAAAAAAGATCGTGGGTCTTGAGTTCTCCGCAGCACAATTTTTTTTACCATTTTAGCTCAGAACTGCTTCAGAAAAATTTGGTGCGATCAAATTGAGAAAAATTTAAATATTCTCCAAAATAATAGCTCGAGAGAAAGCTCGCTAGAAATGGCCCAAATAACTGCCGCAGATGCTGAGGGGAGGTGTGCGGCTTTCCCCAGGCGGTAGATTGCTTCAGATTTAGGTTAGAGAAAAGGTGAAAAGATGAGGTGGGTGATGCTGATTCCCCTGCTGGCAGTAATTGTGCTTGGATGTGTCGAACAGAAAGCAACACTTAACGTGGAAAGAAACGTTGTTTACGACTGCCAGTGCCACGAGGAACCTTGGAAGTATCCGGAGCACTATGCAAACGTTACCAGTTGCAAAGAGTGCCACGGAAATGAGATTTTGGCCGTGCACAAGAACCTCACAGGGTGGGTATGGGATAACGCGAGGGACGCTAACTGCACCCTCTGCCACGATTCATCGCTGCTTGCAAACCACATGCCTGACAAATGCGAGGTCTGCCACAAGACGATGGTTGAAAGACACAGCAAGTATCTGGATAAGTACATAGAACACGAGGTGAAACCATGATGAGGAAGCTCGCGTTTGTTTTTGTTGCGAGTTTGATCCTCTTTTTTGCGCCGATAAACGCCCAGCAGAGTGTTCACAGTTGCGACACCTGTCACAGCCATGCAGACGTTTATACAGCCCATCTTTCAACATGGAAGCAATGCGCGGACTGTCACGGCGATTTGCATGCGCTGCACTCGTCTAAGGATGCTAGCTGCCAGGACTGCCACGGAGGGAACCCTTACACAGTGCTCTGCCACGCAATGCCGAGCGACATGAAGATACCCTCCATGGAAGGTCTTGGCGCTTCCTGCGCTAACTGCCATGCAGTAGTTACCGACCACCAGGGTGACTGCAAGAATTGCCATACTGAAGATGTGAATGTCATACACAAGGATGCAAATGTTCTTGGGGGTGAGTGAGGATGCTCGAATACATTTACTACGTTCTACTGATAATTGCAATCGCGGTTTTCATCAAAGGGCTCAAAGAGAAGATAGACTTCGTAAACTCGGGCCGTCCGGGCTCGGAACCGAGAACGAACAACAAGCTCAGGAGGCTGGGGTACGTAGTAAAGGATGCATTTTTCCTGATAAGGCTGATGAAAAGAGAGAAAAAGATGGGTATAGGGCATTTCCTTGTTCTTCTGGGCTTCATAATTCTGTTTATAGACATCTTCGTACTTCTGATATGCGCGACACTGATTCCTGACTCCTTCAGAGCGAAATACGAAATTTTTGGGATTACCGTAAGCGGCTACGAGATCTTCAACCACTCAATGGGGCTTTCTGCAATCATCTTCTTCGTCGGACTGCTATACATGGCCATAAACCGTTACATACTGAAACCCTCGAGATTTGCAAGAAAATACGATAATGCAGGCGATGATAGCCTGGTATTGCTTCTCCTGCTCTTTGCGGCAATTTTCGGATGGCTTGTCGACGATGTATTCAGAACCGCTCCAGATTACGTGTTCAGAATACCTGTAATAGGCTACAAATTAACTATTCCAAGCGATGTTCTGGTAAACGTCTTCTGGTTCGCCCACGCTGTGGCGATACTGGCCCTGTTGGCCCTGATCCCGCAAACAAAGCTGATGCACATACTTGCAGCGCCAATTGCAATCTTCACCAGAACTGAACGAAAGCCCGGAGTTCTTAGACCGACTCCGCAGACGGAAGACTATGTTGGAATGGTAAAAAGATCGGACCTCACGAGGCGCGATCTGCTGGCAAGCCTTGCATGCATGAGATGCGGTAGATGCCAGGACAACTGCCCGGCTTTTAATTCAAAGACTTCACTTTCACCGATGTTTCTGGTGCAGAACATAAGGCATATAGACAAGATTCTGAAGGATGAACTGCCCATTGCGAAACCCTACGAAGTGGTTCTTGAGGAAGATGGCGGAGAAGCGGAGGAACCGCTGCTTCTGGACAACGTTCTTGACATGCACGCGATCTGGGCCTGCACAACCTGCAGGGCTTGCATGGAGATGTGCCCCGTATACATTGAGCAGATGGACATGATTATCGAGATGCGCAGGGGCATCATCGAGAGCGGCGAAACCCCGCCCGACATAAGAGACTTCCTCACGAATATCCAAAAACAGAAGAATCCTTGGGGTGAAGGAAAGTTCAAGAGGGATCAGTGGACGAAGAAGTCCGAAGTTCCCGTTCCGACAGTCAAGGACAATCCGGAATTCGAGTGGCTATGGTTTGTGGGCTGCGCTCACAGCTTTGATAACAGAAACATCCCCGTCACCGCAAAGCTTGCCAAGATCCTGAAGGACATAGGAGTCAACTACGCAATCCTTGGCAGAGATGAGGGATGCTGCGGGAACGACGTGAGAAGAGTCGGTGAAGAGGGCCTGTTCCAGCTCCTCAAGGAAGAAAATGTCGGGCAGTTCGAAAAGTTCGGGGTTAAGAGGATAATCGCAACCTCGCCTCACTGCTTCAACACGCTGAAGAATGAATACGAGGGCTATGATGTGAAGTTCATCCTCGAGGTCATTTACGACGCCATAAAGGACGGAAGACTGAAGCTGAAGAAACCGATAAACAAGACCGTTACATTCCACGATCCGTGCTACCTTGGTAGATATAACGGACTCTACGAACTACCGAGAGAGATTCTGAAGTCAATACCCGGGCTCAAGCTTGTTGAGATGCCGAGAAACAGAAACAGGAGCTTCTGCTGCGGTGCGGGTGGCGGAAACCTTGTCAGAGAGTACCCAGGGCAGTTCAGACCGAACAACCTGAGGGCAAAGGAGGCCGCTGATACAGGGGCTGAAATCCTGGCCGTGGCCTGCCCGTTCTGCATGATCATGCTGGAGGATGGTGTTAAGAGCGAGAAGCTCGAGCAGAAGATCACAGTAATGGACGTGATCGAGCTCGTTTACGAGTCTGCATACGGTGCGTGAAATCAGTAATTCCTATTTTTTAAATTCATCGGTTTTTTGGATCTACTGCAGTCATTGAAGTTTCCAATACTTTCAGTTTGCTTTCAATCCAACAGCAATAAAAATTGATAACAAAAAGGAAAAATTTTATAACACGAAAAATGAATTATTCTCATCATCTGATGAGAAAGGTAACAAATTTTCTCCATCATGGTGTTGCCTATGAAATGCGCAAAATGTGGGAAGGAGATTGAGGAAGGGGAGGCTGTAAAAAAGGATAACATCTTTCTCTGTGAGGACTGCTACTTCGACGAGCTAAGTCCTGTCCGGGTCTGCGACCCCTGGGCAGTGATGCTTGCAAAAAAGGCCGGCGGTAAGAAGCTCACCGAGAGACAGAGAAGGATTTACGAGCTGGTAAGGAACAGAGGAAAGGCCAAGGCAGAAGAGATAGCGAGAGAGCTAGGGATGAGTGTTAAAGAGGTCGAGAGGGAGTTTGCAATTCTGAGGCATCTCGAACTCGTTAAGGGTAGAAAGGAAGGAGATGAGGTTTTCATCGTTCCATTTGACAGCTGAGAGGTGATCCTGTGGGTAAAGCCAATGACAAATTGGATTTGAAATTGCCCGACGTCGAAAAGGCGTTTACGGAGCTTCACAGTGCTGTATTCTCAGATGGAAAACTTACGGTCAAGCAGAAAGAACTGATAGCAGTTGGAATTTCGGTGGCTATAAGATGTTCACCGTGCATAAGGAACCACGTCAGCAAAGCAATTGAAGCGGGAGCCTCCAAGGAGGAAATTCTGGAGGCAGCATCGGTTGCCCTGCTAATGAGGGGCGGGCCGGCGATTCCATACATCAGGGAACTTATTGAGCTTCTGGGGGAGTGAGACTATGGGTTTTGAAGTAAAGCCCGTGGGTTTGGTGAGATCCCCTTACAGGAAGAACGGCGAAGCGCCCCATCAAGGAAGGTTCTCAGAAGAGATTACCGAGATCGAGATCTTTCCGGAATTTGAAGAGGGTTTGAGGGACATCGAGACATGCTCACAC
>QNUZ01000090.1 GCA_004347865.1 Archaeoglobi archaeon
GGTAGCTGCCAAAGAAATTGGAAAGCTCCCGATACCACTGATCCCTGAGGATTTTCGGTACCAGGACAAGAATTCTTCTAACACCTCTATCCACTATCAGTGCTCTGAGAAGCAGTGCTGCTTCAATTGTCTTACCGAGACCTATTTCATCTCCGACAAGCACTTTTACCTCTTTTCTGAGCCTCCACTTCCACAGAAGGAGCTGCTGGTGAACATAAGGAATGTAGTTCTTTATGGCCATGTAGTAAGTTGGATCGCAGTTCCGGATTCTGGAAAGGAAATCATTGGACATCATAGGAGTCTAAAAAACGTCAGAAATGCTCTTGCCACAGCATTCCTGGCGAGAACCTTGTCGAGACTGTCCATGAGCCAGGAGTACCAGTAGAGGAGGTCAATCTCGCTTATCTCAGTAACGATTTCCTTGAGCTTCTCTATCTTTTTTCCATCCCTTAGAAACCTTAATGATACGGCGAAAAGCATCAATCGCTTCCAGGCCCCCTCGTTCAGGGCATAGACGTTCAGGTGCCTTGCAGCAGCAAGTTTTTCGAGCATTTCTAAAAGATGAGGGTTTAGCGTAAAACTCATGATCGGGTCTCCATTAACCCTGTACCTGAACTGCAGAACATCCCTGCCCTTCACCCTCGCTATAACTGCAAAATGCCTCACCTTCCAGAACACTGGCGGAAGTTCAGCCTCGTTTATCACGTGCCTGGCCACTTCTATCATTCCTCACCCTCCAATACAAAGGTTACCTTACCGTTAAGCTTGCTCAGCGGGGTCAGCAGAGCTTCAGTGACCCTCTGATCTTCTAGAGAGATTTTGAATTCTTCAGGGATCTTTCTCTCCAGCCCGTACTCTGTTAATTCCAGGGCTGCCTGAACTCCGACGCTCACAGGAGTGTCGTCGACATCAAGTGTCAGCCTCCCCTCATCGACTCTGCAGTAAATCTTTCCCGAGATCTTTCCTTTGAGGTTAAAAAGCAGAGTTTCCCTTCTGATTGTTTCCAGAACCTCCCTTGTCGAGATCTTCCTGATCTCCAATAGCCTGAAGCCCAGATGTTCCTTTGCAACCGTGCTCGTTTCTATGATCCTGATTTTCGGCTTGACTTTCACCGTGATTGTTCTCTCCCTCTTTAGAGTATCATCAGCAATAACCTTCAGGACGAACTTCTCCACGGTTTCCACAGGAGTTATTTCAAGGAGTTTCTCGAATTTATTATCCTTCTTTTCCATCAGTTCGCTCAGGATAATCTTTCCACCCTTTTCAAGGATCAGTTCCACTTTTTTCGGTGTAAATCTCTCTGGCTCTGCAACAATGGTGAACTTTGCGGACTCTCCTTCAGAAACTGTAACAGTCTCACCGGGGTAAACTCTGAGTATAAGATCGGGTCCAGCAATCTTCAGGACTTCCCTCACGATTACA
>QNUZ01000091.1 GCA_004347865.1 Archaeoglobi archaeon
CTCCACACTCACAACGAGTACGTAAAGAAGATAAGGTCAGTAACCCTTTACGGGTATGCTGTCCAAAAAGGCGATTTTCTAGAGTTCGAACCAAAAAAATGCTATAAGTTCAAACAAGGGGGCTGAACACGCTTAAATTCATAATTTCTGGAAAGAGGAGAATGAGGGAATTTCCGAAGAGAGAAACCAGCAAGATCAAAAATTCCACGGGAAAATTTTAAATACTGTATCCAACAATGATAGATGATGCCAGCTAAACCACTGCAAGGTAACAGATACGACCTCGCTTTTAGGTTTAGCTGGTACTATAGGTTTAGCTATTAAAAGGGGAGGTGTTTTGCATTGGCTCCGCCTTGCACCTCTTTACGCTATATAAATATATGAGGTGTTTTATATGGGTGGAAAATTAAGGAGACTAAAGAGAATACTAAAAGACGGAAGGACACTGATAATGCCAATGGATCACGGAGTTAGCAAAATCGAAATAGGTCTGGAAAATATTGATGAAATGCTCAAAACAGTGAGCGACTACATCGATGCTGTCGTGCTGCACAAGGGCATCGTGAGGCACTCAAAGATCCTAGTGGATCTCGATATTGGACTGATCGTCCACCTGAGTGCATCGACTAGCCTATCCCAGAATCCGAACGATAAGAGGATAGTATCCAGTGTCGAATATGCCATCTACCTTGGTGCAGACGCTGTAAGTGTTCACGTCAATGTGGGCACCGAAACAGAGGCAGAACAGCTCGAGAGACTGGGAGAAATCTGCGAGATAGCTGACGGCTATGGTATTCCCGTTCTCGCAATGATTTATCCCAAGGGAAAGCTTGAGGTAAACACGGAAACTGTAAGCCAGTGTGCAAGAATTGGTTATGAACTTGGAGCAGATATCGTAAAGGTTCCCTACGTTGAGAAATTCTCTCAAGTAACCAAGTTCTGCAAGGTGCCCGTTGTCATTGCCGGAGGTGCTAAGGAAAACGAATACGAGCTTCTAAAGAAGGTTGAGATCGCGATGAAAAATGGAGCGAGCGGAGTTGCGGTTGGCAGAAACATTTTTAGCAACCCCTCACCAAGGGATATTGCTAAGGCACTACATAACATAATCCATGAGGGGATGACAGCCGAAGAGGTGCTTGAAAATGAAAGAGATATGGTTGTTAGCAGATGGAGATAACTGGGACGAAGTGAAGGCGAGCCTGAGAGATGCGATAGAACTCGGCTTTGATGGAGCAATTGTCAGAAACGAATTCATTGAAAAGGCCAAAAAACTCGGAAAAATCAGTCTTGTACCGCTGGAGGAGATTCTGGAGATTAAATCGGCCAAGGATCAAGAAAAGGCTTTAGGCAAGCAGATTGCGGTCCTCAAATTCTCAGACTGGAAGGTCATACCCCTAGAGAACATAGTTGCGATGAAGAGGGGGAAGGCCATCGTAATTGTCGAAAGCGAGGAAGATGCAAATCTGGCTTTAACAACTCTAGAAAAAGGCGCTGACGGCATTGCAGTTAAAGGTGGAAGAGATGCCCTCAAAAAATTTTACGAACTGGTCAAAAGCGGCAAAGAGAGATTAAAGCTAACAAAAGCCAAGATAAAAGAGATAAAACCTCTCGGACTTGGTGAAAGGGTTTGTATTGACACGGTCTCGATAATGTCGGTGGGCGAAGGTATGCTTGTCGGAAACAAAGCTGGATTCATGTTTCTGATCGCAAGTGAAAGTGAGGAGAGTGAATATGTTGCCTCAAGACCTTTCAGGGTTAACGCTGGAAGCGTAAATGCCTATCTTAAGGTTGGAGACAGAACCAGATATCTAGCAGAGTTAAAGGCTGGAGAAGAGATCGAAATCGTCAGGTTCGATGGCAATGTGAGAAAAAGCTACGTCGGAAGGGTTAAAATCGAGCGCAGACCCTTGCTTCTCATCGTTGCGGAAGCGGACGGAATCGATGGTAGCGTGATAGTGCAAAATGCCGAGACTATCAAGCTCATAAATCCGGAAGGAAAGCATGTCTCCGTCTCTGAACTAAAAGCCGGCGATGATGTTCTCGTGTGGGTTGGCGAAAAAGCGAGGCATTTCGGGGTAAAAGTGGATGAATTTGTAGTAGAAAAATGAAACTTGTCGCAACTGTTTCTAATTCCGAAGAACTGGTGCTTTCGAAGGGGGCTGATTTTATAGAACTCAGACTAGATCTTGGCAGATTCGATTTCATTCCAAAGGGCTCATACATCGTAACCTGCAGAAGAAAAACCGATGGAGGACTATATGAGGGACCAGAAGAGGATAGAATTAATAAAATAAAAAGCGTTGGTGATAAAGTTTGCGCTGAATTCTTGGATCTCGAGTTTGACCTCAAAGATGAATTATTCGAAGAATTTAAATTTAATCACAGAATAATCGAATCCTATCACAATTTCAGCGAGACCCCGGATTATAAATTCCTTAAGGAGCTTGTTGAGAACAGGAGAGGGGACTACTTCAAAATTGCAACTCTCGGAAAGAGCCTTGAAGACTGGAGAAAAATTGCAAAAATACTTCTTGAATTCGAAAACGTTGTAGCTTTCCTCATGGGTGAAAATTTTCGATTTACAAGAATAGCGTCCGCCCTTCTTGGATCTCCCTTAATTTATTGCTATGTCGGGACGAAAAAAGCACCCGGACAGATCGAACTAAAAGAAGCGGTTGAAATACTGAGGCTTTTGGGGGTGAAAAGGTGAAAATACTGGTATACGGCGTTGGAGATCTTGGATCTCTGCTAAAAGAATTTTTCTATTCAAGAGGCTATTATGTCAAAGGCTACGATGTGGATGAGAAAAAGAAGGAGACAAATAACATTTCTGAATTTGATGTTATCTTCATTTGCACCCCAATGGGTGAAATAAAAAACGCATTAGCCCATATAAAAGGAGAGGCAAAATTCGATGCTCTTCTCGTCGACGTCGCTTCTGTAAAGAGCATTTCGATCCCGCTATTTGAAAGATCCGGCTTCGACTTTTTGAGCATCCATCCCATGTTCGGAAAAGATACCGAAATACCCCTATCCAATATAATCGTCGTCCACGAGTCCGAAAGAGAAGAAGAAAAAACGATAATAAACGAATTCATTAAGGCTGGTGCTCTAGTTACCAAAATGAGTGCAGAAGAGCACGATAAAGCCATGGCAAAGATCCAAGGGCTGACGCATTTCCTTCTGTTGGCTTTTGCAGACCTTACCCATGATATAGGATTTGGGACACTCACCTATAGCGCATTAAGAAAACTGGCAGCAAGATATCTGGCCCAGAACTGGGAAATGTGCTACGCAATACAGAAAAACGCAGAAAAAGAGAGAGAAGAATTTGTAAAGAAAATTTCGGCTTTAAACGATGTTATCAAAGATAAGGAAAACTTCAGAAGGATTTTCTTCAGGGCAAGAGAAAAATCAGAGAGCGCTGAGAACAGCGAACTCCTGCTTGAGCTATGCAAGATCACCGGTGAAATTTCCGAATTGGAAAAAATGAGGGGGGCATTGAAAGTTATAGATTCGCTAATACTCCGCCTGCTTGAAAAAAGGGTTGAGATTGGGAGGAGGATCGCAGAGACGAAAAAAGAAAGGGATGAACCCATCGAAGTTAAGGAAGTCGAAGACAACAAAATCAGAGAGATTCTCAAAAAGACGAAGCTGAATCCACTGGCAGTCGAAGAGATTTTTGAAAAAATCATGAAGCTCACGAAGGAAGAAGAATACAGCAAATTAGGTATAAAGAGAGCAGTTGCTGTTCTTGGTCCAAAAGGTAGCTTTAGCGAGGAAATTGCGCTAAAGCTCGTTGGTTCAAGGCTCCCTCTGCGATATTGCTCAAATACTGACGAAATAATAAAACTCGTGGAAATGGGAGAGGTCGATTACGGGATCGTTCCCATTGAGAACTCCGTAAACGGAACGGTTCTGCCTGTGCTCGATGCGCTTATGAGTCACGAAGTGGAGGTCTTCGGCGAGGCAAAGCTGGAGGTAAACCACTGTCTGGTAACTAAAAGAGAACTGAGGTTTGGGGACATTAAAATCGTATATTCTCACCCGCAGGCGATAGCACAGTGCATGGGATTCATAAATAACTATCTGCCCAATGCTGAGATTAGATATACATCCTCGACAAGCGATGCTTTGAGATTACTCGATGATTACTCGGCTGCAATAGTCTCCGAAAATGCTGCAAAACTCCACAGGCTTTGCATACTGAGGAAAGGTATCCAAGACCTGAAGGATAGGAACATAACGAGATTTTATCTGATCAGGAAGAAAACCGGCAAAATGGAGGGAAGGATAACTTCCCTCTTCTTTGCAGTCGAGGATAAACCCGGAGCCCTGAAAAACGTTCTGGAAGTGTTTTACAGAAAAGGATTCAATCTAAGAAAGCTTGAATCCAGGCCAGCAAAGACGGGGCTCGGAGACTACGTTTTCTTTGTAGAAGTCGAGGCCCCACTAAGCGAGGAAGATGCCAAGGCCCTGAAGGAATGCACAACCTTCTACAAGATCATCGGCGTATTTGACGAAGTTGATAAACTGGATGTTTACCAGCGCTCGTAATGCGTTAGCTCGTCAATCGGATACCTGCTTCTCCTTTCCGGTCGCTCCGCAGGATATCCAATCGGAATGATTGCCATCGGCCTTACGTAAGCAGGCAAACCCAGGATTTCTGAAACTTTCGCCTCGTCAAATGCGCCTACCCACACTGCCCCGAGATCAAGAGCGGTTACTGCAAGAAGCATGTTTTCTACAGCTGCGGTTGCGTCTTGCTCTGCATAGAGCTTTCCCCTTTCTCCGTAAACTCTCATGCTTCTCGGGTAATTTGCACAGACCACAACCACAACAGGGGCCTGTGCTATGAACATCTGCCTTAAAGAGGCTTTTGCTAGCTCATTTTTTATTTTCGGATCCCTAACCACAATAAAATCCCTTGCCTGAAGATTCCCAGCTGAAGGTGCAGCGTTTCCAGCTTCTAAAATCAATCTTACAGTTTTTTCGTCGACTTCTTTCTGCTGAAACCTCCTGATGGATACCCTCCTAAAGATCAAATCCAGCTCCTTCATAAAGCACAGAATATCCGAGTTTAAAAATGCTTTTGGATACAAACAAAAAGACGCAGAGATTTAAAAAAGTTAAGATTTTTCAAAGAATTATTTTTCAAAGAATTATCTCTATACCAAGCTTCTCCGCCAGCTCTTTGTACCTATTCCTGATCGTTACTTCCGTAACTCCAGCAACTTCGGCAACTTCCCTCTGTGTCCTTCTTTCACCAAGCAAAATTGAGGCGACGTATATCGCAGCCGCCGCGACTCCAGTTGGACCCCTGCCGCTGGTGAGCTCTCTCTCCTCAGCCTTCTTGATAACCTCAATTGCCTTCCTTTGTACTTCTCCGCTGAGGTTTAATGCGGCGCAGAACCTCGGCACATAGTCTGCCGGGCTTGTCGGCATAAGCTTGATTCCAAGCTCCCTAGTTATGAACCTGTAAGTTCTGCCAATCTCCTTTCTATCCACTCTTGAGTATACAGCGATCTCTTCTAGTGTTCTTGGCACTCCAGCCTGTCTGCATGCGCAATATAGTGCTGCTGCTACAACGCCCTCGATGCTTCTCCCTCTTATCAGGTTCTTCTCAACTGCTTTCCTGTATATAACCGCGGCAGCTTCTCTGACGCTTTTAGGTAGTCCTAACGCTGAAGCCATCCTGTCAAGCTCACTGAGAGCAAATGCGAGATTTCTTTCTGTAGCATTGCTTATCCTGATCCTACGCTGCCATTTTCTCAGTCTGAACAGTTGCGCTCTATTCCTGACCGAAATAGCCTTGCCGTAGTAATCCTTGTTGCTCCAGTCTATTATCGTTGAAAGTCCCTTATCATGTATAGTGAAGGTTACCGGAGCACCAACCCTGCTTCTTCGATCTCTCTGCTCGCTGTCAAAGGCCCTCCATTCTGGGCCCGCATCTATATACTGATCCTCTATCACAAGCCCGCAATCCTGACAAATGAATTCTCCTCTTCTATAGTCTCTAATGAGCCTTGGACTTCCACATTCGGGGCAGACTTCTATATCCTCCTCTCTCTCAATCTCCTTTTTTTCCACTTCTTTTTCTACTTCCTTTTCCCGAACCTTTTCTACTTCCACCATACTCCCTCACCACAAACATATCTTCATAAACCACCTTAACTGGCTTGATCAGCGCGTAAGGCGAAATTACCGGACCAATTATATCGTAGACGATCCCTATCTGCTCCATTTTTCTTGTTACAACTTTTTCGCCGATTTTTGGCAAATTTGTAGGTTTAATCGGAACCAGAAGCATCCCTGATTTAGATATTTTTTCGGGTTTTCCGAGAGGGATCAGATTTGGCATGCAGTATATAAGGTTTGCGGATAGAGCATATAAAGTTTTCGGTTAGTAAATCAAGATGCACTTCAGAGAGTCGAGTCGAAAGATACATTTATCCACTAGCATCAGATCCACTGTGGAATTTGCGGAGGTCGTAAAGGCAATAAAAGAAAAATACTACAGCATCGATTCCAAGAGCAGTCCACTGTTTTTGCTATCGGTTCTATTCGAAGAAGTCGGAGAACTCGCCGAAGCTGTGAGAAAAAACAAACTAGAAGAAATCGGTGAAGAGCTATGCGATGTTCTTTTTATGGTAATAAGCTTGGCGAACTACTACAACATCGAGATTGAGAGAAAACTAGTGGAAAAATACCTGACAGGAGACCCGAGCTCAAGATGGGATCTCGAACGATAGCTTAATTAACCTAAAATATCACAAATTTTATGCTATTCAGGGAATTCGCCGAATTCTGCGAGAGCATAGAGAAGATATCTTCCACGCTCGAGCTAACTGACAAAATTTCAAATTTCATAAAAGGGCTAGAAAATGATGACCTCTACAATGTAATTCTCTTTCTAATCGGAAGGGTCTACCCCACATGGGACGAGCGAGAGCTTGGAGTGGGAGTCGGGCTACTCTACGAAGTGCTCGAAAATGTTGGCGGGATAAAGAAAGAGAAGATAGAGGAAATGGTAAGGGAACTCGGAGATCTAGGGCTTGCAAGCGAAAGAATTGTGAAAGGAAGGATTATGATAACTCTTGAAGCTGAAGAATTAACGATTAAAAGGGTTAGAGAAATATTCGATGAAATTTCTTCCCTGATAGGGGAGGGAAGCAGGAAAAGAAAAGTTCTACTGTTGACTGGCCTTTATGGCTTAGCCACCCCATTGGAGGCGAAGTACCTAACGAGGCTGATTATGAACGAGATGCGCCTTGGTGTCGGTGAGGGTATCGTGAGAGATGCGATTGCCAAAGCATTCGGGGTTGATGAAGAACTTGTCGAAAGAGCCTACATGGTAACCAGTGACCTAGGAAAAGTGGCAGTGATCGCAAAAAACAGCGGAAAAAAGGGTTTGGAAGAGATAAAGATCAGACTTCACACTCCCGTGAGAATGATGCTCGCTCAGGTTGCCGAAAGCTTCGAAGATGCGGTTTCAGAAATGGGGGAGGTTGCAGTAGAATGGAAATTCGATGGTAGTAGGGTTCAGATTCACTGGGGAGACGGAGAGCTGAAAATCTACTCGAGAAGACTCGAGAACGTAACCAAAGCACTGCCAGAAATCGCTGAAGAAATAAAAAAGAACGTGAAGGAGGGTGTGATTCTGGATGGAGAAGTCATAGCGGTCAAAGACGGGAGACCGATGCCATTTCAGCACGTTCTTAGAAGGTTCAGAAGGAAGCATGGTGTTTCAAGAATGGTCGAAAAGATTCCACTGCAGTTCTATGCCTTTGATATCCTTTACTGCGATGAAGAAATAGTTGACAAACCACTTGCAGAGAGAAGGAGGATTCTTGAATCTGTGATTTCAGAGTCGGAAAGAATAAAGATAGCAAATCAGGTTAGGACCAGAAACAAGGAAGACATTGAGAAAATCTTCAATGATGCCATAAATGCCGGGCACGAGGGTGTGATGCTAAAGAATCCAAATTCGCCCTATGTTCCGGGAAAGAGGGGAAAGCACTGGCTAAAGCTCAAATACGTGATGGAAACTCTGGATCTCGTTGTGGTTGGTGGAGAGTGGGGCGAAGGAAAAAGAAGCCACCTAATTAGCTCCTATGAACTTGCATGCACTGATGAAACTACAGGCAACCTTCTAAGAGTTGGAAGGGTCGCAACCGGGTTTACGGACGAAGATCTGGAAGAACTCACGGAGCTCTTCAAGCAGATAATAGTCACCCACGAAGGGAAGAACGTAAAGTTCGTGCCGAAGTACGTCTTTGAGGTGGCTTACCAAGAGATCCAAAAGAGTCCGAAATACGAGAGCGGATACGCTCTGAGATTCCCGAGATTCATCAGACTAAGAGATGACAAAGATGTGAGCGAGGCTGATTCAATTAAGCGTTTAGAGGATCTCTACAATCTCCAGTTCAAAAGAAAAACCTAATTCTCAACGAATACTTCTAGACCTCCTAAATGTGTATACGATCCTCTGAACTGCAGTTAGATGGCTAAGCACCGCTATGAGTACCAGTCCCTCAGATATATAACCGGTGACCATTGCCAGAAATAAGATTATCATCCTCTCTCCTCTCTCAGCTATACCCACATCGCACCTCTCTATGAACTTCTCCGCCCTTGCCCTCGTGTAGCTAACGAGAAGGGCCCCGCTCATAGCCACAGAAACCAAAAGCCAATCGACACCATACAGGCCCAGCGCTATAAAGATCAGCACGTCAACGTATCTGTCGAAAACAGAATCGAGAAAACCTCCGAGGTTTGTTTCCATTTTCTGAATTCTCGCAACTAATCCGTCCAGCAGATCAAAAATACCGCTCAAAAGCGTGAAGATTGCTCCGTAAATGATCTTTCCGTTTAATATAAAAAGGAAAGCAAAAACCCCCAAAATCAGGCCCATGAAAGTGAGCTGGTTGGGAGAAAGCTTTCTTCCTACCAGATCACCAACAGGAGCGAGCTTTTGTGTGACCAATAGCTTGAAC
>QNUZ01000092.1 GCA_004347865.1 Archaeoglobi archaeon
CTCCAGTTCTCTCAGGTTGTAGCCGCAAATCTTACCTCCAAGAACGGTTCCTGCAGGAATGCACTCCATGAGGCCGTATCTTTCTGTTTTTGGTGCTCTGCCAGTATAGAACTTCACATGCCTATTCATAATCCTTTGTGGATTCCACTGTCTCAAAACTTCAACCTTCTTCAGTTTCACCTCACCCTCGGGAATCAGATCGGAGAAGAACAGCTTTGATATTACTGCCTTCTCTCTAGTTGTTCCGAATAAGTTCGCAGTTAGTGTCGAATCGTCGCTTAAGGCTAAGAAGTTTGTTGACACCGCCCCTTTAAGGCTTGAGCCAGGAATAACGGGGGTACCCTCTGAGTTCTTGTAGTGTTGCAAAAGAATTTCAAATTTGCCCCATACCTTCAAGAGCTTTTTCTTGCCGCTTGAAACATGCAGATCAGTTTTCGCCCTAAACTTCGGCTTTACTACGAACACGTTCTCGTATTTCAATCTACTATCAAACTCTTGCAACCTTCGAAAGGTGGATCTAACGGGCACGAATTTGTAGTACTCCTTAGTTTCGCTCATAATTTCACCAGTTTCAGCATTGAATTGAAGAATTTTATGGCTTCTTCCCCGCTAATCTTAGCCTCCAAGCCAAAAAACGATCTGTTCTCCCCCATCTCCGCCCTAAACTTCTCGCTATCGATAAACAACTCCGAATCTGCAGCTTTGGCCCTTATCGGACCGAGGCTCTCTGGAACGAGATTGGAGATCTCGAAACCTTTCTTGCAGTCCTCCATGTCTTTCCCCGGAAATATAAGGCGAATCTCGTCAACTTTTATCTCAACCTCTCCATATCCTCTGCTCTTAAAGCCCCCAAGTCTTCCTAAGCCAAGATTTGATAGGTCTATTACCGTTTTTAGCAGTCCCAGGGCCTTAGGATTTAAGTTTCTCGCTGAGAGAATTCTGCCTTTGAAAACTGCGCCATCCATCACGCACTCGACTTCAAAGAAATTGTCCACACTCCCTTTTTCTGGATCTATTGCTATATGCTTCCTTTCCGCAATTCTGCCCTCTTGCATTTCCATCTCGTGGAAAAATATTGCAGATGCCTTATCATTTTCTTCGGTGCCGCCAAAGATCTCCTTCAGAAGTCTATCTACTTCCCTGTTCTGCATCTTCATAAGCAGGATCTTTTGTAGCTGCCCCCTGAAAAATCCTTTCAAACTGGAACCCGGAATAACTGGCTTTCCATTAGAATTCTTTACCACCGGTAGGTCGGATTCCATGATACTCAGACTTTTCCCTGCGCCAATTCTCACAGGGCTTCTGGCTCTTATCGTCCCAAAAGCCGAAATGAGAATAGAATAGCTGCTGAAATCCGCCATATGATCACCCCATTTGCTCAGCCTTTCC
>QNUZ01000093.1 GCA_004347865.1 Archaeoglobi archaeon
CTCCTACCTTCTTCGCTATGAGAATTTCTTCAGTATCGTCTGCAGTAAAGCCTCTCGAGTCATATACTTCAAGACGTAATTCACAAACTGCAGATTCCGTGCTAGAGTTATATTTGCATAAAGTCTCAATGTCGCTGCTCCAGTAGATCCCAATTTCCTTTTTGGTTACGCTCATGTCTCCGGAAGCTAGCTCCGAACCATTCCAGCTTTTAACGACCCACCACCAATCAACAGGAGAATAAGACTCCGAGACGTCTATCGTGACGTTACTCCCCGAGATAATTGCCGAAGGCCTTACTTTCAGAACGGCTGTTGGATAAATTATGGATGCACTTGTAAATAGCAGCTCATGCTTCTCCTTTAGGCTGTGAGTTATACCGCTTATGTTCTCGAATTTCAAGTTAGCAAAGGCGCCAAGGCTTAGGTATTTCCTAAACTCGCCTCTGTCGGAACTTATAAAGATGTACCTCTTTCCCCCTCTCTCCTCAAAACCCACGATGTACTTTATATCCCCAATCGATGAGGGCATATATACCTTCGCCCTCAGATAACCGTTGCTAGGATAAAGAGTGGCCATATCAACTACCTGGGCAGAAATCTGGGAAGCAACGTCTGAAAACTGGTTGTCAACTACTTTCGAAACCTGAGATTTTCTTAGTGTGTCCTCTAAGCTCAGTGCAGCTACTGCAACAAAAACTGAGAGGATCCCCAGAAGGATTAAATACTCCACCATCATCGAGACTCCTCTATTATCCCCGGATCTCATTTGCATTCACCTCCAGCACAGTTCATGGTTTCCGAATACTCCACATCACCGGAAATGAAATTTAATATCACCTTACTCCCCGATTCCGAAATTATCAAATCCCCATAAACTCCTTTCTGGGAGTAGAGAACTCTAACCTGGTCATAGATATCACTCGAATATTCTCCCCACTTCGCTGGGGGCATTTTCTTAACGGCTATACCCGCGAGATCCTTCAAATTCCTTATTTCTTCCTTCGGAAACATCATCATCGTCCTTGACGTCTCCATCCCCGCGAGTATATTCTGGGCATGCAGTACGGAGATTGAGATTATTATCGTGGAGATCAGGAGGGTGAAGAGGATCAAAACCTGACCCCTTTCCTTCACGGACGCCATACTATCAGCCTCACCTCAAATATCATCGGTCTCCAGTCCTCAACACCGCTGCGGTAAAAAACGGAATCTCTGAGCTCGCTGTTGTTCAGCAAAATATACCTGCTTGCTGCAACTGCATTAGGTGAAGGTGTCCTGTCCACGAGGACTGCGGATTTTACGGTGCCACTCTCAACCCAGTACAGCTCCAGCCTGTAATCGTAGTCACCCAGAACAACTCCCAAGGAATAGC
>QNUZ01000094.1 GCA_004347865.1 Archaeoglobi archaeon
CAGGTAAAGATCCGGACTGCAACCCTCTAATGCCGTTTCTGATCGAAAGACATTTATCCTTCCGAATCCATTCAAAGCGATGGCATTGAAGATAACGATAACCGGCAAAGTCCACGGAGTCGGCTACAGAGCTCTCCTTCTTGAGGAAGCAGACAGCCTGCTTATCCCGAAATTCGAGGCAAGAAATGTAAAGATAAACGGAAAGGAGGCCCTGATAGTTCTCATCGATGGAGATAAAGAGCAAATTGAGAGCTTCGTCAGATTCTTGAAAGAGAACAAGCCTGAAAATGCTGTTGTTGAGGAAATAAGGGTTGAGGAATACCGTGGGACTGTTAGGGACATCGAGAAGTTCAGGGCGGGCTTTACTTCAACGCAGCTCTCCAAGATAATTCAAGTTGGTCTGGTAATGGTGGAAAAGCAGGATTTGATGCTCAAAAAGCAGGACGAAATGCTCAGGAAACAGGATGAAACTTGCCCGTTTGAACCGATGCGCTTTCGGCCTCCTCCCCATTTTTAGCAGTTTCAATGCGCTTTCGGTAATCTCCTCTCTGGAAAGGTTCCCTTCAGCCGCAGCTTTCAGAAGGTCATCCATCAGCCCCAGCGCTCCGATCTTTTTCGGCCAGATCAGAGCAGGGCCATTATTGCTAGAGGAAATCCGAGGGTTATGCTGATGAACACAGCATCTTCCCGCTATCTCTGCCTTGAATCTCAAAATTTTTTCTATCTCCCCGCAGTCTGTGACAATCGTGAAAAACTTTAAATATTCTTCACTTTTCTTGTTAGCAAGGCATAGAATGCTTGCAGAGGTGAAATATGAAAAAGTTGTTTGCTGGTGTGTTGGTTTTAGTACTGCTCTGCCTGCAGACAGCGAGCGCGGAAACTCCAATTTCGAGCTGCACTGATATAAACTCCCCCGGATACTACAACCTGACGCAGAACCTCACAGGGCTTAAATCAGACGCTTATGCTTATTACTGCATCGGCATCTTTGCGAGCGACGTAATCCTCGACGGAAACGGGTACTCCCTGACAGGCCCGGGATATGGAGACGGGATCTACGTCTCTAGCGTCAGCAGCAACGTAACGATAGAGAATCTGACGGTAAGCCAGTACGGAGTGGGGATCTACCTTGAATCTTCGAGCAACAACACTATAACCAACGTAACCGCAATCAGCAACAACGAAGGGATCTACCTTGAATCTGCGAGCGACAACACTATAACCAACGTAACCGCAATCGGTAACGACTTTGGGATCTACCTTGAATCTTCGAACAACAACACTATAAAGGACAGCGTTCTGCAGAACAACGGACTTGTTGTCTGGGAATCCTACAACAACGTCGTCGAAAACACAACCGTGAACGG
>QNUZ01000095.1 GCA_004347865.1 Archaeoglobi archaeon
ATGCTGGTATAATAGCTGCAATGCTCTTTGTTTCTGCTTCCTTTACTATAAATTCGGCAAGAGACGGATTTATTGCAGTTGAAGAAAAAACCGAGTTCGTTGCTAGAACTCTCGGAGCGAGCAAGTCAAAAGCTTTTTTCACGATCTCTCTACCGCTTGCAAAGCGTTCCATACTCACTGGAGCCATAATGACCTGGGCTAGGGCTATGAGCGAAGTTGGAGCAATTTTAATCGTTGCATATTACCCAAAAACTGCACAGGTGCTCGTAATGGACTATTTCAACAGCTACGGCTTGAATTCCGCGAAACCGATAGCAGCAATTTTGATCCTGATCAGCCTTGGACTCTTCATAACTCTCAGGAGGGTTTCAGTTGCTAAGGGTTGAAAATCTATCAAAATGTTGGAGGGATTTCAGGCTTGAAGGAATAAGCTTTGAAGTCAATCCCGGAGAGTACTTCATAATCCTAGGACCTAGTGGAGCCGGAAAGACTCTGCTTTTAGAGACAATTGCAGGCATATTTTATCCTGAAAGCGGTAAAATCTTGCTTGAAGGAAAAGATGTTACTTGCTTACCGCCCGAAAAAAGAAACATAGCATACATCCCACAGAATTACGGGCTATTTCCGCATCTGAACACCTTCGAGAACATAGCCTACGGGCTTAGGCTAAGAAAAATTCGCGAAGAGGAGATTCAAAGAGAGGTTCATAGAATTGCAGAAATCTTAGAAATATCCCATCTGCTGAGAAGAGACGTTAGAACTCTGAGCGGCGGTGAAAAACAGCGAGTTGCAATTGCTAGGGCTCTTGTAGTGAAACCCAAGCTCATTTTGCTTGATGAACCTTTTTCGAGCGTCGATCCAAATCTCAAAACAAAGCTCATGAGAGAAATGAAAAAGTGGCGAAAAGAGCTTAACCTCACTGCAATTCACGTCACGCACTCATTCGAGGAGGCAATGTTTTTGGGAGACAGAGTTGGGATCCTGATCGACGGTAAGCTTGAACAGGTTGGAGAAATCGAAAAAGTCTTTTCAAAGCCTAAAAACGAGACAGTTGCTAAGTTTCTAGGGCACGAAAACATCTTTGAAGGAGATGCTGACGGAAACACGGTTGAAGTGGATGAACTGAAGATAGAGATTCCAACAATGGCTAAAGGAAAGATTAGGATCGTAATTCCACCTGAAAGCATCCTTATATCAAAGGAGAGGACTATCAGCTCTGCCAGAAACAGTTTTAAGGCATCAATTATGAGCTTTGAAGATCTTGGGACGATCGTGAAGCTCAGACTAAAAGTAAGCGGATTGGAACTCTCTGCATATCTAACAAAAGCTTCTTTTCTTGATATGCGCCTTTCTGA
>QNUZ01000096.1 GCA_004347865.1 Archaeoglobi archaeon
GGTTTACAAGGCAGCCTGGAATTTTGACGCCAAAAAGCCAGATCCAGCTCTAACTTCAATGGCAAAATACCTAGCCGGAAAGCTCGCCGTCAAGGTCTGCGATGAGGCTGTACAAATGCACGGTGGCTACGGTTACATTGCTGAATACGAGGTGGAGAGATTTCTAAGAGATGCTAAGATCACTGAGATCTACGAAGGGACAAAAGAAGTTCAGCTGAACACGATCGCAAGGGAGATGTTCGGGAAGCTGAGATAATCTTATATATTTTTTAGCCAAATTTAGATTGTGGCAAAAAAAGTAGTAATAGCGATTGACAGAGATGATGATCTCGGGCAAAAGGTTGGAATAGCCTCTCCTGTTATCGGTAGGGAAAACGTTCTTCAGGCTGCGGTAAGGCTTGTTTTGGCTGATCCCGAGGATTCAGATGCCAATGCAATGTTTTCGGCAATTAAGATCTACGATGAGCTCGTGGAAAAGGGGGAGGAATGTGAAGTCGTGGTTGTTACTGGTGACAAGAACGTTGGTAAGGTCTCAGACACAAAAATTGCCCAACAGCTAGACAGCATTTTAGTAAATCTCAATCCTGAAAGTGTGATCGTCGTGACCGATGGTTCCGAAGACGAATTCGTAATGCCTCTAGTTTACTCAAGATTTAAGGTCGATCTGCTCAACAGGGTTGTTGTAAAGCAAAGCAAGACGCTTGAAAGCACATATTTTCTCCTCAGAAGAATGTTCAACGAACCAAAGGTTGCGAGAGTCACTCTTGCCCCAATAGGCATTATATTCCTAGTATATTCCTTCTTTCTCCTAATACAGCATCCAGAATGGGGAATCGGAGGAATAATTCTATTTTTGGGATTATATTTTGTTGGAAAAGCATACGGTCTGGACAAATCCCTAGCAGGATTCCTAGAGGGGGTTAGAAAAAGTGTAAGCGAGGGTAGACTTTCGTTCATATTTTACCTCGGTGCAGGTATTCTAATGCTGATTGGTTTTGCCGTAGGTTTCAATGCCTCCATCGCCCACACAATCCCGCACATAGCCGTAGCAACGTTCATATTCTACAGCATATCGTGGATCACCCTTTCCGCTGTGGCAATAGCAATAGCAAGGGCTATAGATGCATTCAGCGAGGACAGGAGGGTTGGAAGGTATTTCACATCCGCCTTCATCGCGATTTCGATCGGCCTGATCATCTGGGGAACGGCAGGTTACATAATCAACCCCGAAATCAGAGATTCGATTTACAGATTTGCTGCAACGGTTTTTGCCGCCCTATTTGTCTCCGCAATAGGCCTGCTATTTACAAAAATGGGTGCCCAGAAAGCCTAGAGCTTTAGCCCTGGGGACGAACGGGCAAAGTTTAAATATAAGCCCATGACAGTTACGTTGAGCATCGCCCATGGATGTGGTCCGGATATCCGAAGGCTCGAATAAGGCTCTGAACCGAGTCGGGTGGGCGAGTTCGAGCAAAAAATAATCCCGAGCCCCTCATGGGGTAGGGATAACGGGGTGGTGGCACACCCCCTAGAAGCAAGAATCTCCCGGCTTTAGCTGTGAAGAGTGTCAAAAGGAAGAAATGAGCTCTTCAAGCCTCTTTATTTTACTTTTTCCACTCCTAAGCTTTTCGTTTGCGATTTTCACTGCGATTCGCAAATAGTTCTCCTCTACTATCCTTTTCCCGTCTATTGCCACAGGAAGTTCCAATCTCTCGAAAGAAGCTATCTCCACAACATAGTTCTGCAGCGAGATTATTCCGCTCCTTCTGAATCCTGAGTTATTCGCAGCAGCCATTAATTTCCTTGCAGAAATTAAATCCTTGCAAGCAACGTGAAGTATGGGTGGATCCTGAATCAACCAGCCTTGCCGTCTGCATCTGTTCACGGATTCTAGCACTTCTTCGAAACTGGCATAATTATGCCACTTTCCCAAAAATTCCGAACTTTTCTTATCGCCAAAACTGTTTAAATCTATCACTAAGATTCTTCCGCTGCAACTCGAGAGGGTCACATAATTTTCCTTCTCGTTGATCTTTTCCAAAAGAGGGACTATGTCTCCGTCTATTTTCCCTTGTCTTTTAGCCTTCTCGTAACATTCAATTTTTTCTCTTCTATACTCTGACCACATCACTTCTTTGAGATAGTGGAAACGTATGCCAAGAAAGCTGAAAGCTGAATTCTCTCGTTAGCACCCTCCGTAAGTCTGAAATCGATCTCGCCCAGCTTGTCAATCAGCAGAACCTTGCGCTTTTCGTCCATGTTTGAGTCCGTAATCTGCCTGAACAGCTGCGCAACCACGTCTTCCCCGCTCATCCCGTATTCAATCATGAGTTTGTTCAACTTTTCTCTAGCCTCTTCAAACTTTCCGTTCAGAGCGGTTTCGAGGATTTCCGCAAGCTCTCGCGGCTGAGCGGTTGCTGTTATCTGGAAAATCTTATCTCTGTCCACAACTTCTCCAATTGCCGCGGCTCCCTGCAAGGCATTTATTGCCTTCCTAAAATCTCCTCCAGAAACGTAGAGTATAGCCTCAATTCCGTCTTCAGTTATTTTCACTCCTTCTTTCTGGCAGATCTCTAAAAGTCTTTTCCTAATAGCCTCATTGGGCACAGCCCTGAATCTGAAAACAGCGCATCTGCTCTGTATGGGTTCTATTATCCTGCTGACGTAGTTACAGCTCAGAATAAATCTGCAGCTCCTTGAGAACATCTCCATCGTTCTTCTTAGCGCCGCTTGGGCGTCTGCGGTAAGAGCGTCTGCCTCGTCAAGAAATATGATCTTGAATGGGGCCCCACCAATCGGAGCCGTTCTCGCAAACTCCTTTATTTTGGTTCTAACAATATCTATTCCCCTCTCGTCGCTCGCATTCATTTCTATGAAGTTGTCCCTCCAAGCTTCGCCAAACAGATCTCTCGTAAGTGCTATCGCAGTTGCTGTCTTGCCTGTGCCTGGAGGACCTGAGAAAAGCATGTGCGGAATATTTTTCCTCTCGACATATCCCTTAAGCCTTCTTACAATCTCATCCTGCCCAACGACTTCGTCCAGCGTCTTTGGCCTATACTTCTCGACCCAGATCTCGAACTCATCCATTGCTTCTTGTTTTGATCACTTGTAAAAAAACCTATCGTAGGTGGGTATTACAGATTCGAATCACAAATTCCGAACCCTAACCAGCCTTGGGATTTTGTCAAACTTTATGCGGAAACCGAGGTTTTCCAAATAAGATTTCGAAAGTTTGCCCTCTCCATGGATCATCAACTCAAGAAGGTCGTTCTCATCATCTATATCAACCGAAGAGTAGAAGGAATCGAATACCTTGCAGCTGAAACCCATGCTTTTAGCAATCTGGATATGCTTAAGAAAGCTGCAGTAGTGATACGAAACTCTGAAACCCTCCTCTCTCACTAGGAGCATGTTAGTTCCACCTTTTCTTCCCGGAGCGATCACAACATCGCCTTCACTGTTCAGAAATCTCTCAAAGATTTCTGAATTCAGCAAAGGAAGGTCAGACATTACAATCGCCTTCGGCACATCTTCAAGCTCGGAATTTATACACTCATCGAGCGCTCTTTGATCCTCTACTAGCTCAACATCCAAGTCCAGATCCAGTCTGGAAGTCGAGATAACCTTTATTTCTAGCTCAAAAGCTTTTAGAGCATTTATAACGTCGATTAACATCAATTTTGCAAACTTCTCCCTTTCTTCCCGGCTTAAAACGCTGCTAAGCCGAGATTTAGGATTTATCGGCCTGAAAGGAATTACAATCATGAGAATATCCTTTCCACTAGCCATTTAGCATCGAATTTAACGAGGTCATCGTAGCCCTGACCTGTACCGAGAAAGAGGATGGGTCTTTGTGTTACATAACAGATCGATATGGCAGTTCCACCCTTTGGATCCGCGTCAATTTTTGTCAGAATGCTCCCGTCTATTCCTATCATTTCGTTGAACATTCTCGCCCTCTCAACAGCATCATTCCCCGCGATACTTTCGTCAACAAAAATAACAAGATCTGGCTTCGTAACCCTCTTTATTTTTTCAAGCTGGTCCAAGAGGTTCTTTTTTGTGTGCATTCTCCCCGCGGTATCGGCGAGGACTATATCGATTCCCCTGCTTTCAGCATGCTTTAGGGCATCGAAAATAACCGCAGTCGGATCTGAGCCGGGATTGTGCTTTATAAGTCTAATTCCGAGTCTTTTTGAATGTTCTTCGATTTGCTCAATTGCACCAGCTCTAAAAGTATCGCCCGCTGCTATCACTAAGCTGTACCTGTCCATAAGCCTTTTTGCCACCTTCGCGATTGTAGTGGTTTTTCCTGTGCCGTTAACACCGACAAAGATTATGTTTAAGGGCTTCTTTTCCATCAACCTTTTGCTGACAAAATCATCAAAATCGAACCGATTCCTCTCAAGAATTTCTAAGAGAGTCGCTTTTAGCTCATTCTCGACAATATTGTAAAGACTTTTCCCGATTTTCTTCCTTCTTCCTACAAGTCTTTCCCTCAACTTTCCCCTTATTTCGCTGACAACTTCGAAGGCCACATCGCTTTCCAGAAGGGCTATTTCAAGCTCGTTGAGAACATCTTCGACCTTATCCTCGCCGATTACTATCTCTCCACTTGCAAGGGCCGATACCTTCTCTTCAATTCCATCCACTTTATCCTTTAACTCCCTAAGTTTTTCCTTAAGAGCTTTGAACATCTCACTCCTCTTTCTTCTTTGATAGCTCTGCTATTTCCCGCTGAATCTTCGAGGCTTCAAGAGCTAGGCTTTTTAGCGTATTCGTCGTTTCAGCGCTGGATTTCTCGATTTCCTCTAGTCTCTTTTTTAGAAATTCCATGGCACTTTCTACATCTTTTTCGACAACAACCCCAGAACCGACGTCTACGAGAACTTTTTTGCTCTCCTTTATGTCCGAATATGCGTAAATCCCACCACCCAGGCTTATGAGAGCATTTACCTCACCCTCAGCACCTTTCAGGAATTCCAGTGTAGAAACCGCTCTTCTGTACTCATTGGCAACAAGTTCGAGTTCAACCAATCTCCTCTGCAGCAGCTCAAAATCCCTCTGAATCTGCTGCAGTATTGCAACCTTCTCCTCGATCATTCACCCACCCTTTTTACTTCCTCAACCTTAATCAGGCATCTCTTTACCTTATGGTTGCTGCCTATGATTGACATTAGTTTCTCGATAGCCATTTTCTCGTTATCCGCATGTATTAACTTCCTAAACCTTTTCCAGCCATCAACATCCTTAAAAGAGCCCTTTATCTCGAACATTCAACCACCTCACGGAAATAAGGCCTCATCAATAATCCCCAACTCTAAGCCTGTGGTGTCCCTACCCACCAGATAACCTTTAGAATTTGCTAGAATGCTCGAACCCACCATATCGTTGCCAAAGTTTGCTGTTCCCTTTAAAGCTTCCACACCCATAAGCTTTGATATTTTTTTAAGTTCCCATTCTGTAGCGTTTGGGTGTACAATGCCGCCTCTATTAGTTATAACTGCCGCCATTCCAACGGTCTTGATTCCCCCTACTGTTCCCCGAGAGATTTCTATACCTAGGAAATCGCTCACCTCCCCAATGATATCCGAATCCAAGTCCGGATGGGAAATTCCACCTCTATCGTTAACGCAAAAATTGTTGCCCAGGCATGTCATTGGTGTGTCCACAATTTTAACATCAACTTTGCTCCTCAGCCTCTCAAGTTCCTTGGTCGTGATCCCGTTGCTGACAACTAGTCCTCTTGAGTTCAATACAACCATAGCCCCAACGAGCTCCGAACCGGCCACAGTGGTTGATACAACATCCACACCCAAAGTTTCCCTTAAAGAAGATTCAAGCTTTTCGTCAGATATCCCGATGACTGCAAAATTCTCCGAGACTTTTGCATAAAGTCCAATAAGCGGATTTCCACGGACAGATAAAAGCTTCATGCAAGTTCAACTTCAACAACACCATCGTCAAATTTCACCGCCCTTACTTTAATCCTCGCTGGAGCCCATTTAGCTCCCCTGCTCCATAGAAATTCGTTCACTTTCTCATCAAGCTTCACGTTTTCAGGAGGGACCTTCATGTGCCTGCTCAGAAAATTTCTGAGGTATTTTGTAGCCTTTTTGGCCCTAAGCCATCTTGGATATCCGACAAGCTTCTGCCTGAGCCTAAGTGAGTATATTCTCTCAACCTGAATATTCGCCATATTGCCACCTCAGACCTTCAGCTTTCTCCTTCTCCAATATCTCCTCTTAGGGCTGCCGAAAACCCTCCTACCAGTTTTAATCGTTACCCAGACAGGAGCGCGAACGTTCTGCTTCAAGGCTTTGGCAAGCCTCAACTTAACACCGAGAGTTTTCTTCCCCATACGATCACTTCCTAACAATTTTCGTTTCCCTTTTCTTTTGCGCCCTTTTCAGAATCTCTACAAGCATTTCGTCGGAGATCTTGCTCTGGATCTTACCTGCCTGAGCCAGATAGACGAGCTGGGCTTCAACTGCCTCTGCAATATCCGGATGGGCTAGCTTCAGTCTTCCAAGCCTCTCCCTTGCCTCAGGTTCAAGAATCGCTCTCAATATTGCCTGTTTCTGTGCCTCGTATTGCCTCCTCATCTCTTCTTGCCTTCTAAGCTCTTCCAGCTCCTTCTGTCTCTGAATTTCCAGAAGTTTTCTTCTCCTTATCTCTTCCAGCTCGTCCATCAGGTTCACCTCAATACTTTTTAAGCTCTGGAATTGTTTTGGAGAGCTCGGACTTCAACTCCTGCGCAATTTTGTCCAGATAAGCTCTTCCCGCTGGAGTTAAAACCCTACCTTCAGAAGTCTTTTTGACGAAGCCCAACTGCTCGAGCTGATGCAGTGCATTCCTTATAATCGCACCGCTTCCCTTTCTGAAGTGCGCAGGTCTAACTCCGCGCCTTTTTCTTCCGCCGTAATAAGTCCTGAGCCTTTCGATTCCCACAGGACCGTCAAGATATATCCGCCTGAATATTGAGGCCAGTCTTATGTACCACCAGTCTTTCTGCTCCGGAGCCCTTTCTCTGTTTACCCCTGTTTTCACAAACTTTGCCCATGCTGGCGGAGACACCGCATCCTTCAATTTTTCTGCAACCCTGCTTATCAGCAGCTCCGCAGGGACGTCGCTCACAGCCATCGGCCTCACCTCTCCAAGGTTATCACAAACCCCCTTACGTCCCTAATCCTACACCCGAGCCTTTCAGCCAGCTCTTTCACCACCAAATCTTTTTCCTTTCTTTTTCCGAAATTTTTTAGCATTTTGATCTTCACCGCTCCCCTCTTTTCAAGTTGAAGATTAATTTCGCTTATTAAACTTTCCGTTATTCCGTTTTTTCCAACGTTTATTTTTACCGTCTGCATCGTCTCACTTATATCCCCCAACTAAAAAATTTTTTCATGGAAAGAGGGGCGGGATTTTCAGCCCTGTCCACTCGTCCAAGCCAAACATCAGGTTCATGTTCTGTATCGCTTGTCCGCTCGCCCCCTTGACCATGTTGTCTATTGCAGAGATCACCACCGCTCTCTCTCCATCCGAATAAATCGCTATGTCGCAGAAATTGCTTCCCCTAACCTGAGCCAGTCTCACTTCGTCCTGAAGCCTAATAAAGTAGCAGTCCCTGTAGAATTCTCCGTATACCCTGTAAAGCTCGTCTTTGCTCAGTTCTCCCCTCAAGAACACGTGAGCATTTGTTAAAATCCCCCTCGATCCAGGAAAGACCTGAGGTGTAAAGGAAACCCTCAAACCTTTCTGAAATCTAGAAAGTTCCTGGAGAATTTCCGGGAAGTGCCTGTGATCCGTTACCTTGTACGGCACAACTGATTCGTGAAGATTCGGATAATGCGTGAAGTCCGACGGGCTTTCGCCTGCACCTGTAATACCACTCTTGCAGTCAAAAACGACCCTTTCAATTAGTTCAAGTCTCGCAAGTGGTGCAACGGCTAATACCGCTCCCGTTGGATAACAACCCGGATTTGCCACGAGTTTCGCTCTCCTTATCTCATCCCTGTGCAGTTCAGGGATTCCGTAAACGGCTTCCAAATAGCCCGTATGCTTTTTCCCATACGTCTTTTCATAAACTTCCTTTGGTAACCTATAATCGGCGGAGAGATCCACAACTTTCAAACCAATTTCGAGGAGTTTTGGAACGTAGAGCATCGCCTCCCCGTGCGGAACCGCTGTGAATACCAGATCGCAATCCGAGAAATTCTCAACTTCAGGCACACAGAATTTCAAGTCATAAAAACCCTTCAGAAATTTGTGCACCTTCCATACTTCTTTCCCCTCAAACCTCCTCGAAGAGGCTGCAATAACCTCGGCCTTAGGATGCATCGCGAGCAGTCTGAGGAGTTCTCCGCCGGTGTAACCACTCGCCCCGATTACTCCGATTTTCATGGCTCCAATTTTGGGTTGCTAAATATAGTCTTTTCTACATGCAAAAAATTTAAATAAAAAGTGATATTAGTTTTAAAGGGTGCCAAAATGAGGTTATTCCTCATAGGCTTCGGGCAGGCGGGAGGAAAAATTCTAGACATGTTCGTCGAAAACGAAAAGATGAGAGGATCGAATATTCGGATGAGATGGCTCGCTGTAAACTCCGCCAGGGCGGATTTGTTAGGATTGAGGCATGTTCCGATGAGGGACCGAATCCTGATAGGACAGACCGTTGTTAAGGGCCATGGAGTCGGAACAGA
>QNUZ01000097.1 GCA_004347865.1 Archaeoglobi archaeon
GTAAGGTCGGTGATATGCTGAGACAACTATTTTGGGCTTGAATGCGCTTATGGTCTGCCTAGCCCCCCGCAGGATTGCCCCCTCGGCCCCTTCTGCGTCTATCTTTATGAAGTCCACAAACGGAATCCTGTTGTTTTTCACAAAGCTGTCAATTGTAGTAGCTACTACTCGGATCTTTGCCCCATATCTGAACTTCTCCAAAACCGTTCCCTCATAGTTTACAGTTGCCACGCTCGCGAGCGGGTTTTCGGGGATGGAGAGGTCGAGCTCTCCCTCTTCGGAGTAGAGGGCAAGGTCATAGATGTTCAGATCAAGAAATCCCCAGAGCGACTTGTGCTTCGTCAGGATTTCTCTAACGTAGGGGTTTGGTTCAAACGTGTAGATAGCCTTAGCACCGCAGAGCTTTGCATGGTAGCTGAAGAAGCCCATGTGGGCGCCGACATCGAAAACAATATCCCCCTCCTCCACCCTGCACTCAGGGATCGAGTAGATCTGCTTTTCCACGATGAGGTCAAAAAGCTCTACCTCCTGCAACGCATCGCTGAGTAAAAGATGCCCTTTCCAGCGTATGATCCTGCTCGGTTCTATTCCGAAAAGCGATGGAAAGTTTCGGGCAAGGTAAGCGTTGAGGCTAGTCTTTCGGGCTAATACGTCTGCTAACTCCCTGAAGTATCTCCTAATAGGCAGTCTTTTCATTGAATTCCCCCCACCACTCACCGAGCTGGGCTTTCAGCCTCTTTTCGAATTCGGAAAAGTCAAATCTCTCAGCGAACTCCCTCATCGCTTTCGGATTCCACTCCACCTCCCGCAAGGCCCGTATAGCTCTTGCGAGCCCCTTCGCACTCGAGTCCGTTATCACCCCTCCTCTGTAAAGCCCCATCCCGTAGATATCTCCCACGAAGCCTGTTTTTGCGATCAGAATCGGGGGAAAACCGCTGTTGTTCACGATCACGGGCTTCCCGCTCGCTAGAGCCTCGAGAGGGATTATCCCGAAGTCCTCGTTCAAGGGGTTGTAGACGACTGCCTTGCAATGTGCTAGAAGGTCTATCTTTTCCTCCTCGCTCACAAAACCGCGGTAGTCTATCAGCTTTCCGCTGTTCTTGATTACGTACTCATACGTGGCCCTGTCATTTCCCCTCCCCCCTGTCAAGACTAGTCTCTCCCCCAGCGTCTCGCATGCCTTGATCACGGGCATTATCTGCTTTTCAATGTCAAAGCGGCCCATGTGCAAAATGTAGCCCTCGCTTTCCGCGTTCTTATATTTTGAGACCTCTATGCTCGGATACAGAACTGCGCTTTCCCTTTTCAGATAGTGCCAGAGGCGCCTCTGGATCAGCTCCGAA
>QNUZ01000098.1 GCA_004347865.1 Archaeoglobi archaeon
AAAGCATTTCCCGGGCACGGAAGGGAAATCTTAAAATCTACCTTAAGCCCTTGAAACCCTTCCCTATAAAATATATCTCTGCACTGCTCTTTCTCGATGCCTTGGGGCTGTGAAATTTTTTGAAGACAAAGTGGGGCTTAAGTTCGTTATAGAAGTTCTGTATCTCCTCTCCCTGAAAGACTTTGACCAAAAAATTGCCCCCTAGCTTTAAAACCTGCTGTGCAATTCTGAAACTCGCTTTGGCCAAATCGACAGAACGCAGGTGGTCGACAGTCCATATTCCACTAATTTTTGGTGATGCATCGCTCATGACTACATCGTAATAGTCGCTGATTTCCAGCAATTTGTCGATTAACGACTCATCAGTTATGTCTGCCTGAATGAATTCCACGCCCTCGAGCGTATCCATGGGGTTTATGTCGACCGCAACGACCTTTGCTCCCAGCTCCACCGCCACTTGGCTCCATCCGCCCGGAGATGCACCGAGATCGAGCACTATATCGTCTTTTCGGATCAGGCGGAAATCACGATTCATCTGCTTAAGTTTGAATGCAGCTCTGCTACGGTACCCCAGTTTCTTCGCTTCCCAGTAGTAGTGATCTCTTTTGTCCCTCATAGCTCTTTAACAACAACTCTCCTCGTTCTCGGCCCGTCGAATTCAACAAAAAGCACCCTTTGCCAAGTTCCAAGCTGGAGTTTTCCGTTCTCAAATGGTACAACAACCGCATTTCCCAGCAGAGATGCTTTTATGTGGGCTGTAGCGTTGTTATCGATATCGTTGTGCCTGTATTGCGCGTTATATGGCACAATACGCTCAAGAGCACTTAGAATATCCTGAAGTAACCCGCTTTCAGCCTCATTGAGTATTACTGAGGCAGTAGTATGCGGAGTGTAGATAAGAGCGATCCCGCTCTCCCCTATTAATTTTTCCACTTCGGAAGTGATATCCAAAATTTCCTCCCTTTTCCTAGTCTTGAGCTCTATTTGATTCATCAAGCAGTGTTGCTAGCACTTTATTTATTTCTTCCGTAGTTATCTATATTTTAAAACCTCTTTATAAAGCACTCTCTTCCCCCCTCAAGTCTGATTTCTCCGATCTCGATTGTATCAAACTCGGATTGCGCGGATTCAAGCGAAATACGGTCATTAATACCCTTTATCAGACCGATTCCTATGTATTTCTTTTCCCTGTACAACCCGGCGACAAAGTTTCTGGCTTCGCCCTCTGAAAAAAGAAAAATGTCGTCAACTTCGTAGAGCTCTTTTAGCTCTTTTAGGATTACGTAATCAGGATTGCAGTCCTCTTTCGTGCAAATAGCGAGATGATTTTCCCCGAGCCTAGC
>QNUZ01000099.1 GCA_004347865.1 Archaeoglobi archaeon
CAGACTGACCTCCTCCGGCGGTATGCAGCTACGCTGAAATCCGGATTTGCCGCCATCCTCAGACTTTCTTCGGCGAGCCGCCGGAGGGAGGTTGCCCAGGCCTCAGTTGCTGAATGGACGATCAGTTAAGACGGTCTGCCACGTAAAAAAGTTTATAAATAATGGAGGAAACCATTTCTGGATGCCATCACTGGCTGAGTTGGTCAACTTCACCCTGGCTTTTGTGAACACCAATCTCGAGTTTCTGAGCACTCTCCTCAATCTGACGGTTCTCGCTTCAAAGAACGCGACCCTTATCAATTCTGGCCAGAACCTGAACTTCTCGAACGTCTGGGGGATCATCTACGGAATTCTTTTAACTGGATCATACAGCACAAGCATTTTTGCCCAGACATTCTCGGTAGCGGCAGCAAACCAATCTGCGCTTGCGAACATCGGGAATGCGGTTAACTATTTCGGAAGCAACGTTACTGCAATCATAGGCGATTTTGACGGGAAGGCAGGGCTATCGTACTTGCTGAACAACACAACGATAAGGCTTAAAACTTGCCAGACAGACCTCTGGAATTTCAGCTACAATCTGGTGAATCTTACGAAAAATGCCGTTTCCTTTTTAATTGAGCTTGGAAACGCAACGGATAAAACTTTTTATTCGTAAATACTATTAAATTTAAAAATTAAAAAGAGGCGGAATCTTTAAATAATGTTAATGACAAGGAAGATCAATGATCGAAGTTCTGACGTCCCTCGCCGCCCTGCCAGTGGCTGCCCTCCTCGGGGCGATAATGCTCCTAGGTTCAATCCTAACCGGTTCTCTCGTCCTTCTCGGCGTCTTGATCACGGCCCCGTTCATAATAGCCTTTGCCCTGCCTATGGTCGGTCCAGCTCTTGTTGTGAAGGCGGGGACGAGCATTCTCGAGGAGCATCCAGAACTGGCCGCGCTGGGGGCTCTGATTCTCGGTGCAGGCTTCGGAATCTACTTCCTTCTGCGCAACGGACTTAATGGAAACCGCAACGGAAATGGAAACGGCTTAAGGCTGAACGGTAACGGAATAAACGGTAAAAAGAACGGGTTAAAAGGAAAGAACGGCATTAACGGATTCAGGAATGGAAACGGATTAAGCAAGAATGGGGCCAGGAACGGAAAGAAATGAGTTTCACAGCTGAAAGCTCCGGCCCTTCAGGGCGGGGAAGTCATTTTAGCCCCGCCTTCAGCTTCTCCTTCACCTCTTCGACGTCAACTGCTGTGTCCACGCATCCGGCCCTCAGCAGCTGTACGGCCTGGACCTTGAATCCCAGGGGGTAGAGCTTCTCAATCGCTTCGCATAGTTCCGA